>JAOZVK010000434.1 GCA_029938185.1 Bacteroidales bacterium
ACTAATAAAAAACTTAAATAAGCTATTTTTGCTCGTATTTTTATAAGACCAGCTTATATCTGATAGCTTATATCTGAAAATAAACTAATGTTAAATATTTATTAGAAATCGTTATAAAATAACTTTCCGATTTGTTTTTTGTAAAGTACTTATATTTAGGTGTAAACTAATTTGTAATTTATAATTCGTAACTTCCTTATTAATTTCTTTTTTTAAATATAACAATAATGACTTAATATTTATTTTACTTTCTATTATATTTTTATTTTTATAAAAATTTATATACTATTTGACCAAATAATTATGGTATTTTTTTTGTTATATTTATACGTATTATATGGTATTTTGTTTATTCTTTTTTATAAATAAAACAAATTTAGTAAAAATGTTGTATATATTGTACTAAATTAGGTTAAATAATTACTTTTTTAAATTGAATAAACTCATATTTTAGAATAATAAGGAAATGACGAATTATAAATTACGAATTACGAATTGGTTTACACCTAAATATAAGTATTTTACAAAAAACAAATCAGAAAGTTATTTTTTAACTATTCCTAAACAATTTTGACTCTTAATGTTTACTTACACATAAATTTATTTTTGATTTTTAACTGACATATAATCAGTGGTAATCAAATTGTTTTTGCAAAGTAAAGTATAAAAAGGCTTAATTAGTGTGCGTCCATAAAGTCAGCAATTTTATAGGTCATGCCTAAAGGTATTTCTGTAATTGGCTTGTTATCAGCCCACGATTACCATCGTGGGTTAGCAATAGGTCATCGCTTTGCGATTTTATTGACTTTATGGATTGACACTAATTAGTATCTTAATAAAGTTTAATAATTAATTTGATAAAAACTAATTAAACTAATAAATTTAACAAAAAAATAATTAATATTAGTATCTAATAAATTAAACTAAAAATATATATGATGAAAGAATATCGTAATCTACTATCAATAAGTTTATTATTGCTTGTATTTATAACTGTTTCAGGTTTTTCGGATAATACTATTGATTTACACAAAACAAAAAAAATTGTTGATGATGAAGACCCTGTTTTTTGGTTTTTTGTTAGAGTTCGTGTAGATACGCGTAAAAAAGTGTATACAGTAATTAGTACAACAAGAGTAACATCAGGAACAGTAAAGAGATTTAAAAAAAATATTTGGAGAGGCTTAGCAAAGAAAAGGGTTGCAATAGGTCCTTTTATTGATGGAATTGAAGCTGAAAAAGCTAGACATTTATTCAAAATATCAAGAAAAAAAGTGAAACGTATACCAGCAAAACCAGACGAAGTACATTGGTTTTTAATAACCTTTAAACCTTTAAAAAGAGCAAGAGCTTTCAGATTAGAGCGTATGCCTGCAAGGGTTGCTTCGGGTTCTCCCACAGAATTTGTAGATGCTCTTTATGAGGGAATAACTTTTCAAAGTTTAGCAATAGGTCCATTTTCTGAATATACAACTGCTGAGGATTCTAAAAATATGTATAGAGAAAATGAATAGATAAGCTTCCCCCTGCATTTCACTTTGCTTTATACGGGAGCTAACTTAGACCGTCCAGATGGGACTTTATAAATGTCTTATTTTTAGTGTTTTATTAATTATGTGTAAAATAATTTTAAAAAAAATTAAAGTAATTATACCAAGTAGTGAAACAAGTCATAAGTTTCTTTAGTATTACTTAGACAAGATTAACATGATTTACATGTTTAAAATCCTGTTAATCATGTAAATCCTGTCAAATTATTACATTTATAATATGTCTTAATACAATAGTATCATGAATCATGATTAAAGATAGAAGTATTTCGCAAAATATAGAAAGTTTTGGTTCTATACTAAAATCAATGAATGATTTGGTTTTTGTGATAGATAATAAAAATATTATTCAAGATTATTTTCAACCAAAAGAAAATTTTGGATTTTATAATACAACACAAACATTTGTTGGAAAATCATATAAAGAAGTATTACCTGTTCATCTTATTAGACCAATTGCATTAGCAATAATTAAAGTTGAAAAAACCAAAGAAGTCCAAGAGTTTGATTATTTTATTAAAATTGGTGAAAAAAATAAATGGTTTAATGCAAGAGTTTCAATGTTTAGAAATTATTATGATGAGTTTGATGGGGTAACAGTTGTATCAAGAGATATTACTGAAAGAAAAAATGCAGAAAAAGAATTGAAATTAGCAAAACTAAAAGCAGAAGAAGCAAATAAGGCAAAAAGTGAATTTTTAGCAAATATGAGTCATGAGATAAGAACACCTTTAAACATAATTTTGGGCTTTACCAATATATTAAAAGAAAAAATACAATCAACCGAGAATAGAAATTATTTATATAAGATAATTGACAGTGGAAATAACTTAATTCATATTATAAATGACACGCTTGATTTATCAAAAATTGAAGCAGGAAAGCTTGAATTAAATATTACAAAAGTCAATATATTAGATTTGTTAAAAAAAATTAAGCAAAATTTTTTAATAAAAATTGAAGAAAAAGGTATTAACTTTTATTTGAAAATATCCCCAGATTTGCCTAAAATAATTTATTTAGACGAAACAAGAATAAAACAGGTATTGTTTAATTTAATAAGCAATTCTATAAAATTTACTCATAAAGGATATATTGAATTGAGTGCCGAATGTAAATTTAATACAGTAAATAATAATAATGATTTTTTTATAGATTTGATTTTTAAGCTTAAAGATACAGGTATCGGAGTTCCTGATAATCAACAAAAAGAAATATTTGCACCATTTACTCAAAGTATCGGACAAAGTAACAAAAGATATGGCGGAACAGGATTGGGCTTACCCATTACAAAACGTTTGGTTACTAAAATGGGAGGCAAAATAAACTTAGAAAGCAAAAAAGGAGAAACTTTTTTTAATGTGTATTTACCTCAAGTTAAATATTCAAAAAATCATAAACAACAAATTATAGAAAATGATTTGTTAGATGTTGAATTTGAGGACTCAACAATATTATTAGTAGAGGATATTGATAGTAACAGAGAAATTGTTATTGAATTTTTGAGTAATTATAATTTTAAAATTTTAATTGCTGAAAATGGATTAGAAGCTGTTAGTATGTCAAAAAAATATTTACCAGATTTAATTTTAATGGATATTCATATGCCTGTAATGAATGGTATTGAAGCATCAAAGCTTATTAATTCAGATAAAAGAACAAAAAAAATACCTATAATTGTTCTAACAGCATATGTATATGGAAATATTGAATCAAAACTAAAAAATATTGTTAAAGAATTTCTCCGAAAACCTTTGTTAAAAAATGACCTAATAAATACTATAAAAAAGTACTTAACTCATAGGCTTATTGGTTTGACTGATCATAATATAGTTACAGATAAATCTGATATTTTAATTAATGAATTTGATAACTTTTTTTTATATAATAGTGAATTTATTACAGATTTCAAGAAAAAAATATTACCTTCATTTGAGTTATTGCAAAATAATCAATCAATTGATGAAATTGAAATTTTATCTAAAGATATAATAGAAATTAGTAAAATTTATAATAGAAAAGAATTACAAAGTTTTGGAAGTAAATTGTTAAATAATGTAAATGAATTTAATATAAGTCGTATAACTAAAAATCTAAATCATTTAGCTAATTTAATTGCTCATATGCAAAAAAGTTAAAAAATAGTGTGCTTCGAGCTTTTTTATGCTACACACAAGTCAAATTTTCAAGATATAATCTAATGTCCAATTACAAAGTATTAATAGTAGATGACTTACCAGAAAATATACAGATTGTTGGTAAAATTCTAAAAAATAAAGGAATTAAGGTGAGTTTTGCTACTAATGGAAAACTTGCATTAAAATCAGCAATAAAAATATTACCCGATTTAATATTACTTGATGTTATCATGCCCGAAATGAATGGCTATGATATATGTAAAATATTAAAGGCTGATGAGAGTACCAAAGATATACCGATTATTTTTTTGACAGCAAAGAACGAATCTATAAATATTATAAAAGGATTTGAGTTAGGAGCTGTAGATTTTGTAACTAAGCCTTTCAATACTCATGAATTATTGGCAAGAGTAATGACTCATTTGGATTTAAAAACAAAAACTAAACAATTAAAACAAATAAATAAAAATCTTGAAGATAAGGTCAAGGAAAGAACTAATGATTTAAAATTAGCTAATTTTCAGCTCGAAAAATTAGATGAGGCAAAAAATAATTTTTTAATGCTTATAAGTCACGAACTACGAACACCTTTGAATATCATTATTGGTTATGCCGATTTACTCGAAGATGATTTAGAGGCAAAAGAACATTTTGAGTTCATAAAAAATATAAAAACATCGGCACAAAGTTTAACTCAAATCTCAGAACTAGCACTTTTGTTTACTTCGTTGAAATTAGAGAATTATAAGATAACAAAAGAAAAATTTAACCTTTCAGTATTGTTTAATAGTCTAATAGATAAATTTTATGGTATAATTAACTCAAAAAAGATCGAAGTAAAACAAAGTTTTTGTCCCAATAATATTTTACTTTCAACTGATAAAGAATTGATAAGCAATTGTATTAATATATTATTTGATAATGCAATAAAGTATTCTCCCCCAAATTCTATAATAGCTATCAAAGCATATGAGAGTACAAAATTAAAAGGAAAACTTTTAATTGAAGTTAGAAATAAAAGTAATCATGTTGTAAGTGAAAAATTTAATATTTTGGAAAAACGAGATGTTATAAATCACTCTAATGGCATTGGTTTGGGTTTGGCAACCGTAAAACTTATAATGAACACATTATCAGCTGAAATAAAGGTATTTAAAAACAATGACGAAGAAGTAAACATTAGATTAATTATCCCCAATTAAGGTTTTTGGATAGATTTTTGTGCTATTCATTTTAGCTTTATTTTTTTTACTTATTATAGTTTAATAAGTATTGTTGCGAAAGTTTAATTTATTTAAACTTTCGCTTTTTTTAAGAGGGTTTAAGGAAATTACGAATTATAAATTCAGAACTCACAAAAACAGTTTTCTTTTTCCAAAACAATCGCAAGTTAAA
>JAOZVK010000435.1 GCA_029938185.1 Bacteroidales bacterium
GATTTGTTTTTTGTAAGATACTTATATATAGGTGTAAACCAATTCGTAATTCGTAGTTTATAATTCGTCATTCCCCTATGTTTTAATGTTTGGTAATCAATCCGAAGAAATATCGACCAACTGTTTGCGGTAAACCGAGAACATTTTAGATTTAGAAACAAATCCAATATATTTGCCATTATCAACTACTGGGAGATTCCATGCATTTGTTTCTTTAAACTTTTTCATTACTACTTCCATACTGTCTGTATTGTTTATGTAACTGGGAGGTATAGTCATAAGATTTCGTACATATGTAGATTCATACATTTTAGGAATAAACATAATTTCTCTAATATCATCTAAAAGTATTATACCGACTAAATTATTATTTTTATCAACTACTGGAAATATATTTCTTTTAGATTTGGCTATAATTTTAACCATATCTCCTAATGTTGCATTAACATTAACACTTTTTAAGTCGGTTTCTATTACTGATTTAAGTTGCATAAATGTAAGAACAGCCTTATCTTTATTGTGGGTTATAAGTTCGCCTCGCATAGCGAGCTGTTTTGTAATTATTGAGTGAGGCTCAAGATATTTTACTGTAATATAACTTATTGTTGTTGTTAGCATTAAAGGTACAATAAGCTGATAGCCAGAAGTCATTTCAACAATTAGAAAAATTCCGGTTAATGGAGCATGTAATATTCCTGCCAAAGTACTTGCCATGCCTATAAGTGCAAAATTCATCAAAGATAATTGTATACCTATATCCATTTGATTTATAATATATGCAAACAAAAAACCTGTTATTGCTCCTGTAAATAATGAAGGGGCAAAAATACCGCCGACACCACCAGCACTGATAGTTATGGCTGTTGAAACTACTTTTAGCAGAATAAGTATAGAAAAGAAAATTATAATGACAAAAATAGAACTTTTGTATGGTTCAAAAAATGTATTATTCAATGTATCAGTAAAGTTACCTGACAATATTTGTTTTATTATAACAAAACCTTCGCCATATAAAGGAGGGAAAAAAACTAAAAGAATTCCTAATATTGCACCACTATAAATAATTTTTTTTCTTGATTTTAAAAGTGTTTCAAATTTTTTTTCAATGGCAAGATAAACTCTGGTAAAATAGATACCAATAAATCCAGTGATGATTGATAGGATAATAAAAAAAGGAACATCGCTTAATACAAAAGATTCTTTAATTGTTATATCAAAAAGAATTTTTTCATTTAAAAAAACTTTTGTTACAATTGCTCCACTAACCGATGCCATTAGTAGAGGTCCCAACGAAAAACGTGTCAAATCTAAAAGTAATATTTCGAGACCAAAAACAACGGCAGCAATTGGAGTGTTAAATATTGCAGCAATAGCACCCGATGAACCGCATGCAAGCAATAGTGTAATAGATTTATAATCCAATCCCAGTTTTCGTCCTATGTTTGAACCAATTGCTGCACCCGAAGAAATATTAGGCGACTCCAAACCAACCGAACCACCAAAACCTGCTGTTAGAATACCACCAATAAGCGATGAGAAAATTTTATGCACTTTCACTATACTATTTCTTTTTGAAATAGCATAAAGTATTGATGCTATATTGTGTTTTACAGAATTATTAAGAAATATTTTTTTTAATAATATAACCAAAAATATTCCAATAGCTGGATATATCAACAATAAAAAACGTTGATAAGGACCTTGTGAAATATTTAAAAGAAATTCTCTTAAATAAAATACAGAAGTTTTGAGTATTAGAGCAGTACTTCCTGCTGCCAAACCTACAATTATACTTAATAATAAAATATAATTTCTATTTGTAAGATTTCTAATTCTCCATATTAAAAATTTTGCAAATATTTTAGGGTTTGTCATTAGTATATAATTTGATTAAAATAAAGTGCCCTTATATTTAAAATTTGTTGAGAATTGTTCAAAAATACACATCAAAACAGACGAAGTCTTATTAGTCAAAAAAATCCATAATATTATCAATATCCATTTCTTTAAACGGGTTATTGGAATTGATAAATGTTTGTGCAAGTTCTGATTTTTTTTCTTTAAGTTTCATTATTTTTTCCTCAATAGTTTTTTCGCTAATATATCTGTACACATTAACCTTTCGTTTTTGACCAATTCTATGCGCCCTACTAACTGCTTGATTTTCTATTGCTGGATTCCACCATGGGTCAATAATAAAAACATAATCGGCTGATGTAAGGTTTAGTCCGACACCTCCTGCTTTTATCGAAATCAAAAATATTTTTTTATTTATATTATTTTCAAACTCATTTATAATTTCTTTTCTGTTTCTTGTACTTCCTGTAAGCATTGAAAAATTTAAATTATTTTCTTCAAAATATTTTTTAAGTAAGTTCAAATGTTTTACAAATGATGAAAAAACGAGTACCTTATGATTTTCGCTTACTAAACTTTCAATATTTCTGATTATTTCATTAAACTTCCCCGATTGTTCTTTATATTCATTATCAATCATACTTGGGTGACAAGCTATTTGCCTTAACTTATTCAAAGCTTGAAGTATATAAAACGATATGTTTGATTTTACTTTTTCTTTGTAATTGTTTTGTATAGCATTTCGCACTTTCGATTTTTCGGTTTCATAATATTTTATCTGATTTTCTGTCATTGTACAATATAGAGTTTGTTCGGTGAGTGAAGGCAACTCTTTAAGAACCTGAGTTTTTGTACGTCTTAAAATAAATGGTTGAATAAGGGTTTTGAGTTTGTCCTTATATTTTTCATCATTTTCTTTTTCTATTTTAGAAATAAATGTTTTTTTGAAAAAGTTCATATTACCCAAAACACCTTCGTTCAAAAAGTTCATTTGCGACCATAAGTCAGATAATGAGTTTTCAATTGGAGTACCAGTTAGTGTTATCTTATATTTTGAATTTAGTTTTTTAAGAGCTTTATATATTTTCGATTTAGGATTTTTAATATATTGACTTTCATCTAATATTATATAAAAAAAATTGTATGTACTCAATAATTCATAGTCATTTCTTATAAGTCCATAGCTTGTAAGTATAATATCATAATCATCAAAATAATCAATATTTTTAATTCTTTTGCTACCAGTATGTTTGTAAAATGTTAGGCTTGGAGCAAATTTTTTAATTTCATTTTCCCAATTGTAAATCAATGAAACGGGCATTACAATAATACTTGCTTGTTTCACTTTTTTTAGTTTAATAATTGGTAGAGTAGGAGAGGAGGCAAACAAACTTGGCTGAACTATTTTTTCAGTATCATTTTTATTTGGGGTGATTTTCTTATTGATTGTATTTTTTTTGTTTTCACTTGAATATAAAATTAAGCAAATTGTTTGAATTGTTTTACCCAAACCCATATCATCGGCAAGACAAGCACCAAAACCAAGTTCTTCTAATTGTTTCATCCACGAGTAACCCGTTTTTTGATACGAACGCAATTGTGTATTTAATCCTTGTGGGATTTCGATTTTAATATCGGTTAGTTCCGAAAAGTCTTTTATATTTCCTAAGCAATCTTCATTAGAACCATCAATATATTCTTTGATAATACCAAAATGGTATTTTTTTAGCTGTATTTGTTTATTTATTTTTTTACCAAACAAGAAAATATTAGAATATTTTTCAAACCATTCGTCTGGAATAATTGCAATACTATCATCTGGTAGTATAAATTCTTTTATACCTTCAATAATATTTTTTTTCAAATCGCTAAAAGCAATTTTAAATTTACCAAACTGTACAACAATATCAACATCAAACCAATCAATTTTATTTTTAATTTTTAAATCTAATTTGGGTTTTTCCAAATTATATTTTTTATCTTGAATATTTTGAATTAGGTTAAAACCTATTTCTTCAATTTTATTTATATTATCGTATAACCAATTTATTGTTTTATAATGCTGTCTTTTAACATAACTATTATCAATTTTTAGTTTGTAACCAAACTCTGAATGTACTAGTTTTTTTTCGACTAAGAAATCTATAAATTCATTTTCCCAGTCTTTATCTCTACTCATTTTTTGAAAAATATATTTTCCATTATCATCTGTAAACGAGACAACAGTATTGTTTTTACTATTTGATAAATATTCAATATCATTATATTTAAATTTAGGAATAAACACATATTCATTATTCCAGCTAAGCTCAAAATATAAAAATGCTTGTTTTTTGGGAATAGTATTGTTTATTGTAAACCCTTTAGCATTTACTTTATAGTTTTTTATTATTTTTGCTACAAACGTTTCAAAATATTTTTTTTCTGCATGTTTAGGAATACTGATATATTGTTTACTGAAAAAAGGAGTAAGTTTTTTTCCGTCAATATCATCAAATTTGTATAATCTATAATTAAGTATCAGTGTACAAGGTGAATTTGTTAATATAACACCTGTTGCATTATTAAGTTTCATCTGTTTTTGCTTATGCTCAATCGACAGAAAATACTTACTAATATCATCTGATTTAATAAAATTAAAAATAGTTTTAGCATTTTTTTTTTCTATTATAATTCTATCATCTTTATATATATAATTTTTTTCTGATTTTAAATAAATTTCAATATCTGAGTTTGTAAGAATATCAATACATTTGTTTAGTCTAATTTCGATATATGGTCTTATATGGCTGTTTACAAACTCCTTACTTAATGAGTTTATAAAACTATGAATAGATGATTTTTTCTTTATAAAAATTTTATAAATATTTGAAAGGCTCAAATTTTCAATTATTCCAATCAATTCTGTTTGTTTATCAGAATAATGTGTACTATTTTTATTTACATCATCTAAAGTAATTGAGCTTATTATATCATATATGCTATTGTTTCTGGGTTTTATTATATACGATTTTGTAATATAACCTAAAACATTATGTTTTTGAATAGCTACTATAAATTTTTGATTCATTTTTGTAAAGAATTAGTTTGAATACCCTTAAATAAAATTTAACAAATTTACTATTCTACATGATGATTTTTTAATAAGTCAGAAGTTAGAATATTAACAATAAAGACCTATTTTTGCAAAATGCTAATAAATTAAAAATAAGTCTTATGGTAA
>JAOZVK010000053.1 GCA_029938185.1 Bacteroidales bacterium
CCTGTTAATCCTGTCTAAATAATACTAAAGAAACTTACGTCTTGTTACAGTAGTCTAACAAAAGTTTTTCGACATTTGTTTTTTGTAAAATACTTATATTTAAGTGTAAACCAATTCGTAATTTATAATTCGTCATTTCCTAACTATTGAGAACTTACATTTTTTTTCCTATGTATTGCCCTCATAAATTGATTATCATATTTTCTTTTAAACGGAATAAAATGATGTTTATTTGAATAAGCTAATGTTAGCAACATAGAATTAAAACCACATGCAGTAAAAATTTTATCAACATATGCAAATAGTTTATATGCATCAATACAATCAAATACAAGCCAATGCTGAGGTAATAGTTTTTTATCAATTTGTGTAACTACAATAATTTGTGCTTCACTTTTTTTTATTCGTTTTATATCTATTGCATGTTCATATAAAATCGTAAGTTCTTCAATAGGTTGAGAATGAACAACCAACCACACATCTTGAGATTGAGAGATAATAAAATCATACAAATTTCCATCAGGGGGTAATAATGTATAGTTTATTTGTATATGTTCAATTGCATTGCAATTGGTTTTAATAAAATTATAATGTTCACTCTCTATGGGTTCAATAATATATGTATTATCATATTTTTTAATAAAATTACATATATTATATATATAGCTTTTCCAGTTTAATAAACGTGCTATATATATGAGTTTAATATTTTTTGTTTTTATATAATTAAATTCACCTTTTATACCACATGGAAAAGTATCAAAAAATATTTTATCTATCTTATGTTTTTTAATTATATTAGAAATAAAAGAAGAAAGTAATTTTGTATTATTTGATAAAGATTGGTCTAAGTGGATTATTTGGGCTTTATTTCTAAAAATTTTTTTAACAAACGTATTAGGCGAAACTAAAATGATAGTATTGTTTAGTTCTAAATCAAACATACTACAAATTGCATTTGCACGTATTACATGCCCCATTCCACCACCAACTGCATAATATAAAACCATAATTTTTTAATATAAAGGTCTTTTACCTATTTTATGTTACCTAATAAACTTTAAGAGCCACAAACTGGTAAATGCTAAAACATGATTTAAGCACCCATACAAAAGTTTTTACCTATTTAGTATAGAGCTTACTTTTTTTGAAATACCGTTTATTATATATCTTGCGTAAGCAACATTAAATAGGTCGAAGACCTTATAATAATATTAACTTATAAATAGTAATATTTGGTCTGCAAATTAGTTTTATAAATTTTTAAAAAAAAAACAAAAAAATAATAATGTTAATAACAGTTAGTAAATCATTGATTAATATTGATATTAACAAATATTTAAATAAAAAAATATGTTTTTTTATTTTTTTTTATTTTTAGAATAATATATTTTTTGTAATTTCGGACTTTAAATACGATAAAATCAATATCCTTAATTAGGAGAGGTGGCCGAGAGGTCGAAGGCGCGCGCCTGGAAAGTGCGTATATCTCACAAGGGTATCGTGGGTTCGAATCCCACTCTCTCCGCATGAAGAGAGTATTTAATATAACAACATAATAACTAAATTTTTATAATAATTAAATTAAATAGCAGACCATGAAAAAACTATTTGCATTATTAGCAATGATCGGTATGTTTTTGTTAATAACAAATTCAGTCTCAATAGCCCAAACGGGAGATTCGACTAAAACAACAAAACCAGATAAAAAAGAAGTAAGCACGGTTAATACTACTGATGATGATAGTAAATTATCCGAAGGTGAAGTTGGTATTCACCAAACAATTAAAAAGAAATTTATAGAAGGTGGTGCTGGATTTATGGGAATTGTTTTATTAGCATTAATTTTGGGTTTAGCATTGTCAATTGAAAGAATTATTTATCTTAATCTTGCCAGTACGAATACAAAAAAATTGCTAACTAATGTACAATCAGCACTTGATGAAGGAGGAGTAGATTCTGCAAAAGAAGTTTGCAGATCAACAAGAGGTCCAATAGCCAGTATTTTTTATCAAGGTTTAGCAAGAGCCGATGAAGGTATTGAAGTTGTTGAAAAATCAGTTATTTCTTACGGTAGTGTTCAAATGGGCCTACTTGAAAGAGGTTTAACATGGATTTCTTTATTTATTTCATTAGCACCTATGTTAGGTTTCATGGGAACAGTTATTGGTATGATTGATGCTTTTGACTCAATCCAAGCTGCCGGTGATATTTCTCCAGGATTAGTTGCAGGTGGTATTAAAGTAGCTTTAATTACGACAGTATCAGGATTAATAGTGGCAATTATTCTTCAAATTTTCTATAACTATATAGTGTCTAAAATTGATACTATTGTTAACGAAATGGAAGATGCCTCAATATCATTAGTTGACTTATTAGTAAAGTATAACCACAAAAAATAAGAAAATATGACTGACAACATGTCGAAAATACTAAGAATACTATTGTACGTGTTATCCGCTGTATCAGTAGTTATTGTGGTGGTGTTTTATATACAAGCATCAAACTTGCCACCAGATGCGACACACAAAATGCAAATGGAAGAACTGGGTGGTATTTTAGAATATTTTGTTGTATGGACATATATTTTGCTGGCTATTGCAGGTATTGCCGCACTATTATTTCCCATACTCAAATTGTTTTTAAACCCCAAAACAGCTATTAAAACCATTGCTTCTTTAGCTGTTTTTGCAGTTATATTCGGAATAGGATACTCTTTGGCTTCAGCCGAAATATTAGTTATTCCAGCATATACAGGAAGCGACAATGTTCCAAGTATTCTAAAATTATCAGGAACTGGTTTATTTACCATGTATTTATTATCTGCAATTGCAATATTTGGTGTATTTTTTACTGAAATTATTAAAGTTTTTAAATAATCCATAAGGTAGTGGTTAATATTATAATAACCACTACTTTATATTAAATTAAAAGTATTATGCCTAGACCATTACAAGAAATAAATGCAGGCTCAATGGCTGATATTGCTTTTTTATTGTTGATATTCTTTCTTGTAACAACAACAATGAATGTTGATACAGGAATTACAAGAAAATTACCACCAATTGACGAAAAACCAAAAGATGATGATACTCAAAAGGTTAAAGAGAGAAACGTTTTTATTGTATTAATTAATAGTGGTAATCAATTAGCAATTGAAGGAGAATTAGCTGATGTAAGCACCTTGAAAGACAAGGTAAAAGAATTTATTAAAAATCCTTATGACAAAGCAAATCTTTCAGAAAAAAATGAAAAAGAAGTAACTTTTTTTGGTAAAATAAAAGTATCAAAGGGGATAGTTTCTTTACAAAATGATCGAAGTACAGCATATGGAGTATATATTGAGGTTCAAAATGAGCTTGTTGCAGCATTTAACGAACTAAAAAATGAAATTGCTATGCAAAAATTTGGTCAAAAATATGAGGATTTAGATAAACCAAGACAAAAAGCAATTAGAAAAATTTATCCTTTAGCAATATCGGAAGCTGAACCAAGAAATATAGGAGGAAAATAGATATGGCAAAATTTCAAAGAAAAGGAAAAGGAGGAACACCTGCTATTTCAACTGCGTCATTACCAGATATTGTTTTTATGTTGCTATTCTTTTTTATGGTAACTACAACAATGAGAGAAGTTGATCTTAAGGTGAAAATTAAAATACCAGAAGCAACACAGATTAAAAAACTTGAAAAAAAGTCCTTAGTTAGTTACATATATGTTGGAGTACCACTTGGCGCACTTCAACAAAAATTTGGAACTGAACCAAGAATTCAATTAAATGACGCACTTGCTCAACTTGGTGATATTAAGTTATATATAACAGGTGAACGTGAGCAACGAGATGAGGACGAGATTCCATTTATGACCACATCGCTAAAAGTAGATGTAAAAACTAAAATGGGGATTATAACAGATATAAAACAAGAGCTAAGAAAAAGTCAAGCATTGAAACTTAATTATGCAACACGTAGAAAAGCAGCTAAATAAGGTCTTTTTTAATCTTACTTATGTATAATTAAATTTCAAAAATATGCTTTATACAAAAATTATAAAGCTTCAGTATAAATTTTAGAATAATAATAAAACCTTTTTTTACACCTTATAAAGAGTCTGGAAACAGACTCTTTTTTTTATTGTTTATTTATGTTCAGCTGGGAACCATTATTACTGACATTTAAATTAGCTTCAATTACAACTATAATTTTACTCATCATAGGAATTCCCCTATCATATTGGTTTTCTGAAATAAAAAGCAAATTTAAAATTATTCTTGAAGCATTCGTAAGTATGCCACTTGTATTACCACCATCTGTACTTGGTTTTTATTTGCTTGTTACTTTTGGAAATAATAGTACAGTTGGTAAATTCTTAAACAAATTTTTCGATATTCAATTAGTATTTACATTTGAAGGTTTAATTATAGCATCTGTTATTTTTAGTTTGCCATTTATGATACACCCGCTTCAATCGGGTTTTGAGAATGTAAATAATTCAATAAAAGAAGCGGCTTATACTCTTGGTAAATCAAAATTGAATATAGTCTTTAATATTTTATTGCCCAATATAAAACATTCATTACTTAGAGGTGCTATATTAAGTTTTGCTCACACAATAGGCGAATTTGGAGTTGTACTTATGATAGGAGGAAATATTCCTGGCGAAACCAGAGTAGCATCTATTGCAATATATGATGAAGTTGAGTCTCTTAATTATGATACTGCTAATATGTATGCTTTTGTTCTATTTGTAATAAGCTTTTCGATACTTATTCTTGTTCACTATTTAGATAAAAAATTAATTAAAGCATTTTAAGGTCTTCGAAATACTATATGGAGTTTGCATTTTGACTATCTCAATAACTGCGGAGTCTAAATTGGTTTTGCAAAAAACAAGTATTATGTATACTTCCTGTATAATACAAAGAAACAACAACTTCGGCTTCGCTCAGCCTCCGAAATAGAACATGGAGATTGAGCGAAGTCGAAATCGGTAATTCGCTATGTATCATTGGTTTCAACTCAAACTCTAAAAAAATTTTACCTAAGTATTTTTCGCACAAAAGCAACCGTAAAGTACGACATCATAAACAATCCAATAAAACCTTCAACATTCGACAACCATCTGATTATTCCATGAGGATAAAAATCGCCATACCCAATAGTTAAAAATGTGATACCGCTATGATAAAAAGCTTTTTCAGTTTGCGACAATATTGCACCTGTTCCCGAAATTATATCAGTATCCATTATAAAAGGAAGTATTGCATATAAAAGTACAAAAAACAGATAAGCAAAAAACATACTAATCAAAACCCTAACAGGATTTGTGGCATATAAGCCCATTTTGTCAAATAATATTTTTTGCAACCAATAAGCAATATGTGCCCAGTATTTATTATTTTTATTTCGCTTTATTGCATCTTTAAGGTCGGCTTTTGCTTCAAGTCTTTTAAACTCAACATATGCTGCATCTTCAAAGGCGTATTCACCTATCGAAAAATAATTTTCTTTTAATATTCTAAATTGTTCCGATTTGCTTCTATTACTTGAGTTTTGTGAATGAATTATATTTTTTAAATCACTATCAATCCAGTGTATGTATAATCTTCCGAGCAATCGCATACCCGATAAGTCTATTTCTGATATTCGTGTATCATAGTCATGTGGACTTAAATCTATAATATCTTTTACTATGGTTTCGGACAAGTCTAACTTTTCGCATTTATCAACTCTTAGGTCAAAGTAGTTATTTATTTGCGATGCTCTTAACGATAATTCTAAAAACTTTGATTGTTTAAAAGATACCTTTCCTGTTCCAAAATTGACTTCTTCAATTGTTAATTTAACATTCTCGAAATTTGCCATATCAAAATTGAAAATACCATTACCAAAAATAGTTCTTCTAAAACTAACTATACCACCTTTTTTTTCGCTTGCTTCAAAAATTAGTCCTCCATCTCCAAAAGTTGCTCTATTGAAACTTAGTTTTCCATCACCAAATTCAACAGCTCTAAAATCAATCTCGCCATGTTTGAAAATAGTTCGTTCAAAAACAACATCTCCTTTACCAAACTTTGAATAATGAAAATCAATCTTTCCATTACCAAATTCAGCCAATTTGAATGTTTTTTTGCCATCGCCAAAATTCGAGCCTGTAAACGACACATTTCCATTTCCAAAAATTGTGTTTACAAACGAAACTTGACCTTTTCCAAAATTAGACCTTGTAAAATCAATTTTTCCATGCCCAAATTGAGCCGAACGAAAATTTATACCACCATCGCCAAATTGAGCTTTTTCAAAAGTAGCCTCTCCTGTATTAAAATTAGTACGAGTAAAATCTATTTTTCCTTTGCCAAATCTGGCAACTTTAAAACTTGTTTTTCCTACGCCAAAATTTGTATTAACAAAAGAAACATCGCCTTCGTTAAACTCTGTATTAATAAAAGAAACCAAACCTCCTCCAAAGTCTACATCATCAAACGATTTTGTGCCTTTGTTGAAAATAGTATTTTTAAAACTTACTTCATCTTTTGAAAACTTTACATTGTTAAAACAAATATTACCATTATCGAATGTTGTATAAACAAATAATGCTTTGTTATCAAATTTTGATGCTTCGAAACTAAGTTTTGCTTTTGTAAAAACGCTATTGGAAAAATCAACAGTATTATCAACAAAATGTATATTTGTAAAATCAATTAAATCAAAATTATTTTCAGTAACATCAAAAAAAGAGTTAATTGCCGAAAAACCATATATCTTGATATACTCCTTACTATCAATATTGTACTTTTTACGAAAATTTGAAAACGAAAAGTTATCTATATAACAATTATCTATATTTACAGCTTCTTTTTTTTGTACCTTTTCAAATATACTATCGTTACTTATGTAAGCATATTCTGCTGTCTCCTTTATTTTTCCATTGTTGTCAATAAAACTTATTTTAACAGTTATAGGATATAAGACTCCATTAAATTCTATAGCCTTATCAATAAATTCTTTCTTGTATGTTTCAAAGTATCTAGCCATAGTTTATTTTTTAATGAAAATTGAGGTCTTTGACCTATATACTTTCATATTGTAAAACATTGTTTTTTTCAACAAAACATTTTACAAATAATTGAATTTTAAGGTGTAAACCAATTTGTAATTGCAGTTTACGGCGTTATGTATAATTTATTATTGAATAATTGTAGCTTTAAAAGTACAAATTAAATTCAAAAATATATAAATATATCTAAAATTATACTAAAAAATTAATCTAAATATATATTTTGTAATATTCAAAGTAAGTAGGTCATTGTATAAAATCGACACTTTGTAAAGTTGTAACTTACTGTAATTCTGGCGTAAGCAAAATTGTTAATTGTCCATTATTCATTGTTAATTACTTAAAATCGACACTTTGTAAAGTTGTAACTTATTGTAATTCTGGCGTAAACAAAATTGTTAATTGTCCATTATTCATTGTTAATTACTTATAATATAATGTAGTCTTACAAAAGTTTTTCGGCATTTGTTTTTGTACATTAAGTTGTATGACAGCAGTTTTCGAAAATGCGTAAGACACATTAAATAGGTCGAAGACCTAAAAAATTATTTAGGCGAAAGCAAGGTAAAAAAGTTTGAAGAGTCATTTTTAATTATTCCCATTTTTTTCATAAGAAAACTTGCATTTAGACTTACACTAACACCTTTTTTTAATTTATAATCAAATATAAGTTTATCATTTATTATTTCTACTTCAAATCTTTTGTTATTAATATTATCGGGATATGTATTTGCTAAATCGCCCAATAAAACATCATGAGTAGCAATAATACCATTAGCTTCAAGCTCTATTAAGTTTTTGGTAAGTTCGACCGAGCCATAATGCTTATCTTTAGAATTTGTACCTCTCAACATTTCGTCAATAATAATAAAAATAGCCTCACTTGATTTAGCCTCTTCAACAATTTCTTTCAACCTTTTTAGTTCTGCATAAAAATATGACTCATTGTCTTTTAACGAATCATTTGCTCTTATACTTGTATGTATTTTTATAGGTGCTAAACTCATTTTTTTGGCAAATACAGGAGAGCCAATCATAGCAAGAACTAAGTTTACACCAAGCATTCGCAAAAAAGTACTTTTCCCTGCCATATTAGCACCAGTAACAATTGACATTTGTGCTTTATGTTTAATATTGAAACTATTAGTAATACATTTGTTCTTATCTATTAGAATATGACCACCATCAATAATTTCTAAATTAAATTCGGTCTCATTTATTTCAGGAAAAATATATGATGGATTATTATAATACATATTTGCAAAACTCAGTAAACTATCATACTCATTTATAACTTTAATCCATTTTGGTAATTCTGTTTTATAATTACTTTGCCATTTCTCAATCCTCAACACATATTGTATATCCCACAATAAAAGAACATTAGACAATATTGCAAAAATCGGATTTAATCTATTATCTAAAGCTGATATTAATGATTTTAATTTTTTTAGGCTTTGACTTGATATTTTATTATTAGTAAACAATTCCTTTTTAAAATTGTTTAAATAACTCGAATTTAGTTCCTCGTTCTCAATTAGTAATAATAATTTTTCGTATTTGACAATTGCTTTTAATTTTTCAGTAATTTTTCTATGAAAACTATTAATATATTTAAGATTAAAACCAACAAGCATTAATGGTATCAATCCCCACATTGCAAATAACAAAAAGGGGAAAATACCAAGTAAAGTTAATACAAATAAAATAATTGATATGCCAGGTAATAATATTAATAATATTTTATACAATAAATTATTTTCAAAATATGTTTTTTCATTAGACCAATTGCTTAATTCATCTGATATATTTTTATTGTTTTTAGATTTATTAAGAAACAAATTACCAATTGAACAAAAGTTTTGCCTCCAATCAAGTTTTTTACTTAGTTCTTTTATAGCAGTTTGCCGTTCTTCGATTTTATCTTTCGACAGAAGTAAATTTGATAGTTTGTCAGCCAATGACTTTTTTCCACCCTTAGTGCAAGTACGATTAATAAACTGAAAAACAGATGCTTTTCCAAAAATATCAAGATCAAAACTATAAGAATGTTTTGAATTTATAAACTCTTTTCCATTTTCAAATATGGAGAAATCTCCGCTAAGTGCAATTAACTCATTTTTATTTATATTAATCAATGCAATAAGCTGCTCAATTTTTCTTTTAATTTTAACATTTTGTTTAACAAAATACAAAAAAGGAATTGTAAACACAATAAATGATATTATTATATAACTATAATGTAAATTTATTGTAAAAAACAATGAAATTATTGCAACTAAAAAAATTATACCTCTTGTAAATGAAGCTATTTTATTTTTCTTTTTTTGTTTTATAAGTTCCAATTCATATTTTTCTAAACGAAATTGATATGAATTTTTAATATTATTTTCCATATATATACTTTAAAATGGTTCAATTATTCGGCTACACGTTTAGTATTGGACATTATTTTATTTTTTTACAGGATTAACAGGATTGATTTTTATCCTGTTACGAAATACCTGATAAACAACTCTGTCTAACTTTACGTGGATAGCCAATTATTCAAAAAGAATGCGTAAGCAACATTAAACAGGTCGAAGACCTTTACCATAAACTTTGTGGATAAACTCCACTATCAGTAAGTTCTTTTAGTTTACTAACAGTAAGTTGTTTATCTTCTTTATATGTAACACCAAACCATTGTTCGGGAGTGTTCAAAACTTTTGTTTTAGCAATATCCGATTTTATTAAATTATTTACTATTAATGGAATATAAAATTCTGATTTAAGATTATTAATATTTTTTTTAATAAAATCTTCGAACATTTTGTTACTATAATTAAAAATACTTGGTGTGAAACCAAACAAATTCATTGAAGCAATTTCATTACCAGACAAATCTATATAATTATCATTGTCTTTGTATGTTATCCTAGCATTATTTATTGTAATATGAGTTCTTTCGGTAACACTTAATAACAAGTCCTTATTATCTTTTTTGCAGATACCTCGCGAAACATAGCCAAATTCTGAAAGAGTATTTTTAAGCATAAAACCTACCATACAATAATTATTCTCATTATTAGCTCTTTTATTTAAATATTCGCTTATAATCTTAAAAGACTGATAACCATAAAAATCATCAGCATTTATAACTGCAAATGGAGTGTCAATATTATTTTGAGCAGCTAATAAAGCATGACCAGTTCCCCATGGCTTTACTCTTTCTTCTGGAATAACGATTCCTTCAGGAACATTGTTAATTTCCTGAAATACATATTCTACATCAATTTTATCTGAAAATTTATTTCCAAAAGTATTTTTAAATTCATTTTCAATATTTTTACGAATAACAAAAACAACTTTTGAAAAACCTGCACGAATTGCATCAAATATTGAATAATCAATAATAGTTTCGCCTGATGGCCCTACTTTGTCAAGTTGTTTTAATCCACCATATCTACTGCCTATACCGGCTGCAAGAACTAATAATGTAGGTTTCATTTATTATTATTTTAAGTTAATATTTAAAAAGCTATAATTTTATAATTTAAGGTCTTCGACCTATTTAATGTGGCTTACGCATTTTTGTATATTGTTATTATTCAATTAATTATACAAAAACAAATGCAGAAAAACTTTTGTAAGACTACTTATATAAAGCAAAAGACTACTTTTATTAGGATAAATATTTAATTCTTTTTGATGAGCAAAATTAAAAAATACTTGCTCATATAATTAATATTTTATATTTTTTTTTGTGATAAATTTATAAAACACTACATTTGCAGCTAAATTTTGTAATAAAGAATTTTTTAATGAATTAAATAATAACCCAATGAAAAGAACATTTCAGCCTTCAAATAGAAAGAGAAAGAATAAACATGGATTTAGAAAAAGAATGTCCTCAGTAGGCGGAAAAAGAGTTTTGGCTACCAGAAGAGCAAGAGGTAGAAAAAAATTATCTATATCAGACGAACAAAAACATAAAGGCTAAGCCACCCTAAACTAAAATTAGGAATTAAGTAGTCTAAAAGGTGTTTATTTTTACAAAACTTTTTAAAACCCTCTTTTAATAAAATCATGAGGGTTTTTTTTATTTCTACTAAATGTAAAAATTGTATCTAAAGCTTTTCAATATTTACTTATTCATAACCTTTTGATTAAGTGATTTTTGTATTAATGCGTAAGCAACTATAAAATAGGTCGAAGACCTTAATTGAAGTAATGAACTCAAATATATTTAACATATTAACAGACAAGTCACTTGATAACGAACAATTATTAATAGCCTCCAAAGTTATCAGTAATAAGCGTATTTCTGAAAAAGACGCACTAACTCTTTATAAAAAAACAGAACTTGGTTTTGTAAGTGTATTAGCAAATTATGTACGTGAAAATTTACATGGAGATAAAACTTTTTTTAATAGAAACTTCCATATAGAACCTACTAATATATGTGTTTATAGTTGTTCGTTTTGTTCATATGTTAGAAAAATTAATCAAAAAGGTGCTTGGGAATACTCTGTAGACCAAATAATTGAAATTGTTGAAAAATACAAAGGAACAAGCGTTACAGAAGTTCATATTGTAGGAGGTGTTCATCCAAAAAGAGATTTGTATTACTACGGAAGTATTATCAAAAAAATTAAAGAAATAATACCACATATTCATGTAAAAGCATTTACAGCTATCGAACTTGATTTTATGATAAAGAAAACAAAAATGTCACTAAAAGAAGGTTTGTTAAAACTAAAAGAATATGGGCTTGATTCTATTCCAGGTGGAGGTGCCGAAATTTTTGATGAAGATATTAGAAAAAATATATGCGACCAAAAATCAACTACTAGTATGTGGTTAGAAATTCATGAAACAGCTCATAATGTTGGAATACCATCAAATGCAACTATGCTGTATGGTCATGTTGAGGAATACAAACACCGTGTAGACCATATGAAAAGATTGAGAGAGTTGCAAGACAAAACATCAATGTTCAACACTTTTATACCTTTAAAATATAGAAAAGAAAACAATAGTATGTCTCATGTTGGTGAAGTTTCAACAATAGAAGATTTGAGAAACTATGCTGTATCAAGAATATATCTTGACAATTTTCCTCATATAAAAGCATATTGGCCTATGATTGGAAAACAAACCGCTCAATTGTCCTTATCGTTTGGTGTTGATGATATTGATGGAACAATTGACGATACAACAAAAATATACTCAATGGCAGGTGTTGAAGATAATTCACCAAGTATGAATACTTATGAAATAGTTAAATTAATAAAAGAATCAAAAAGACAAGCTATTGAAAGAGATACACTATATAATATTGTGAAAAAATATTGATTTGAATTGTTAAATTAAGTAAGTAACCTGACAAAAGTTTCTCTGCATTTGTTTTTCATATAATTAACAATATAACAGTCGTTTGTGAAAAAGCGTAAGCAACATTAAATAGGTCGAAGACCTTAATATACAGTATTGAAATGAATTTAAACTCAAAAAAAGAAAAAAAGTCATTCAAGGAACTTTTAATTGAAATTTACAGATTTTTAATTTCAAAATTTTTCTTGAAAAACTTTGGATTATCAATTGTTGTTTTAATAATGTTTTTTTTTATTACCAAATGGTTTTTAGGAGCCTATACAGACCATGGCGAATATTGCACTGTTCCGAATTTCAAAGGCATGTCAATTCCTGAAGTAAGCGAACTTGCTGATAAAAAAAATCTTAGATTTGAAATTATTGATTGTGTATATAATGCACCAGTCAGGAAAGGAACAGTTGTTGAACAAACTCCACGACCTGATTCTAAAGTTAAAGAAGAAAGAAAAATCTTCTTAACAATAAAAACTTATAATCCAGAACGAATAAAAATTCCAAACTTTACAGGAGTTTCTCTTATTCAAGCTAAAGCTGATATTGAATCTTACGGACTGAAAATTGGTAAAATAAGCTATGAGCCTGATATTGCTACAAATGCAGTATTGAAACAAAAATATAATGGTCGTGAAATTGAAAAAGGAACACTTATAGAAAAAGGTTCCAAAATTGATCTTGTATTAGGAATGGGAGATGATGACGAACGAACAACTATACCAAATTTAATTGGTTTAACATTTGATGAATCTAAAAAAAAGGCTACAGAATTGTTTGTAAATATTGGTACAATAATATTCGATGAAACAATTGCAAGTTCACAAGATAGTATAAATGCTGTAGTATGGAAACAATCACCACCCAAAAATAGAACTGTTAAGATGGGAACCGAAATAAATATATGGTTGACTATGGATAAAAGTATACTAAGTGATTGACAATGGACAACTTGCCCATTACTTGGCATCTATGTTTAGGTTCTGTTTCATATTCAGTTTCAGATATATTACACTAAATAAATAAAATATTTAGGATAAGTGAAAATGGTAAACAACTGGTTATCATTTGTGATTTGTCATATTTCTGTAAATTTAAGATAAAATATATAAAAGTTTTACAAATATATATATTAAAATTATTTGTTGTTAAATATATATTTTATACTTTTGCAGTTCGAAAAATAAATGAGAGGTCAGTTATAAGCGATAATTATTGTGTTATATAATTACCACCTCCATAATCTAAAAAAATATAATAGATGTATGCAATTGTAGAAATAGCTGGACAACAATTTAAAGTTGAAAAAGATAACAAAATCTATGTCCATAGGCTTCCTCAAGAAGAAGGAGAAGAAATAGAGTTTACTGATGTAATGTTAATTGAAAATGAAGGAGAAATAAAAATAGGTGCTCCAATCATTGAAAATGCAAAGGTTACTGCAAAAGTATTAGGACATTTAAAGGGAGATAAAGTAATTGTTTTCAAAAAGAAACGACGTAAAGGTTACCAAGTTAAAAATGGGCATCGTCAATATTTATCTCAAATTCAAATTGAAGAAATTACTGTTTAACTCTGTTAGTTTTTTTTAATAATAATAAAATTAAAAAACTAACACTAAAAATTTTAAAAATGGCACATAAAAAAGGAGCTGGTAGTTCAAAAAACGGAAGAGAATCAGAAAGTAAAAGACTAGGAGTAAAAATTTATGGTGGACAATATGCTAGAGCCGGTAGTATAATAGTAAGACAAAGGGGGACAGTACATTGTCCTGATGAAAATGTAGGAATGGGTAGAGACCATACTCTTTATGCTTTAATCACAGGAAAAGTAAAATTTACTAAAAGAAGAAATAACAAATCTTATGTTTCTATAATTCCTGAAGACGAAAATTAAGGTCTTCGACCTATTTAATATAGCTTACATTTTTTTGCAAATTATTGTTATATAGTTGATTTTATAATAATAAATACAAAAAATCTTGTAAGACTACTTAAAAAAGTTTAAGATAAAAGAATATTATAAGCTCCTATTATCCTTGTTTTTCAAGGAATGTTAGGAGTTTTTTTTGATTATAAATGACTAAAAATAAATATAGTCCTAAAAACTCCGAAAAACTCCGATTTCTGCCTTACTTAGAAATTTAAAAATTCCCATTTACAACAGTAACTCCAGTTTTTAAATTTCAAAAAGATTTGCTATTAGAGTTTTTATGCTAAATTAGGTAGAAAATTTTACTTTTATAAAAATGTTATGAGCTATTAATAAAAATATTGTATAATTGTATCATTGAATAATTGAACCATTGAAAATATAGTAAAGCCTATATTAATTTAATACACATTCCTAAAATATATAAAAACGATATGCTATCAATAAAATATATTCTCGAAAACGAAGAAGAACTAATTAGCAAATTAGCTGTAAAAAATTTTGATGCTAATGAAATTTTAGACAAAATAAAATCAATTAGCTCATCTAAAAAAGATGTTAAACAAAATTTAGAATATTGTCAAGCCGAAATGAATCTTATTTCTAAAGAAATAGGCATGTTATATAAAACAAAGCAAATAGTTGAAGCAAACGAGGCAAAAAAAAAATCAACCGAACTAAAAGAAGAAATAAAAAATTTATCGAAAGAATTTAATAATATTGATAAAGAATTTAATAATTTAATAGTTCAACTACCAAATATTCCAAATGATTTGGTTCCGAAAGGAAAAGGTGAAAAAGATAATATTGAAATAAGAAAAGGTGGAACTATTCCTAAATTACATAAAAAAGCATTAGCTCACTGGGATTTGGCAAAAAAATATGATATTATTGATTTTGAACTGGGAAACAAAATTACAGGTTCAGGATTTCCTGTTTACAAAGGCAAAGGTGCTAAAATACAAAGATCTTTGATTTCATTTTTTCTTGATCAAGCAATAGAAAATGGTTACAATGAAGTAATACCTCCATTGATGGTAAATGAAGCATCGGCTTTTGGCACAGGGCAACTGCCTGACAAAGAGGGGCAAATGTATACTATGACTACTGATAATTTGTTTTTGATTCCAACAGCAGAAGTTCCTGTAACAAATATATATAGAGATACAATATTAAAAGCAGATGATTTACCAATAAAAACAACAGCCTACACTCCATGTTTTAGGAGAGAAGCTGGTTCTTATGGTAAAGATGTAAGAGGTCTAAATAGGTTACACCAGTTTGATAAGGTTGAAATTGTACAAATACAAAAACCAGAAAATTCGTATGACACTTTAAACGAAATGCTTGAATATATTGAGTCTTTGCTTATAAAACTTGAACTTCCTTATAGAATATTAACTCTGTGTGGTGGCGATTTAAGTTTTACATCTGCACTTACTTATGATTTTGAAGTGTACTCTGCAGCTCAAAAAAAATGGTTGGAAGTTAGCTCTGTTTCAAACTTTGAATCGTTTCAAGCCAATAGGCTAAAACTTAGATATAGAAGTAAGGATTCAAAAAAAACACAACTGACTCATACTTTGAATGGAAGTGCACTTGCATTACCAAGAATACTAGCTGCTATACTCGAAAATAATCAAACTGAAAAAGGTATAAAAATACCAAAAGTGTTACAGCCATATTTTATTTATGATATAATAAACTAGGCACAAAAAGTTCATTTATTATAAAAAAATAAACTTAGTACCTTTGAATATAGGTGTGGTTGAAAAACTACGTCTAAAATCAATGTAAGTAGGTCGATATATATAAACAACTCTTTTGTTTTTATATTATGCTGTTTATCAAGTGTAAACAAAATTGTTCATTATTTATTACTTAAACTGGTATAGTTACAAGCGATACTTAATGTTTTTTTATTCTATACATACAAATTTATTTTCATTTTTTTAATTAACTAAATATAAATACATTATAAAATCATTTAGAAATACGCAAGCTAAAAAGTCTCAAATATCCAATATTTTTTTGTATATTTGTAAAAAGTTTAGCACCTAAAATACACAGCCATGAAAAACTACGAAATAGTCCCAAATCCTATTTATGATAATGTTTTCAAATATTTACTTGAAGACAAAAAATCAGCAATAATAATATTATCTGTTCTTTCGGGTAGAGAAATTATAAAATTAGATTATGATACAGGAGATTACACCGAAAAGAAAACAGAATTAGACAAAAAAATAAAAATAGAAGACTTAGATAAAAAAGCAAGTAAGAAAAAACAAAGCATCAATAAGTCCGAATGGCAACTAATAGATACCGAATTAGAATTGCAAAAAATAAAAATAAATAACCCTCATACAGGCACAGATGTAGTAAAAGGGCATCTTGATTTTATAGCAACAGTTAGAAACAGTTCAGGCATAGAAGAACTGATAATGATAGAACTCCAAAAAGAAAACCAACCAGATGATATTTATCGTTTTAAACGTTATATTGCCAATAAATTTACAAAAAAAACAGAACGAATAGTAATAAACAGTCACACCAAAGTTCCAGAAACAAAACTAATTAGTCTTCCTATTTTACCGATTTTCATCCTCAATTTTAAGATAGAAAACGATATAAAAGATCTTGTATTACATACCAATAATATAACCACTGGACTATACACAAATAAAACTTTAAAAAAGCCAAATGAATTTATAGACAATTTAACTTATGGAATAATAGTGGTACAATTGGCACATTTAGATTTTGTTAAAAAAAACTTATCATCTTTTGTCAATAAAATCCATTTAATTGAAACCTATAAATTATTAAGTTTTTTTGATCAAAATTTAATTTACAATAATAATCCACATCGTTTACGTTATGATTCAGATGATATTCCAAAAAAATTTAAACGCATAGTTCGCCGCCTAAAATCCGCCGCCCTCGAAAACCCCGACTTAGAGGAACAAATGCATACAGAAGATGAATATTTACAAACATTAAAAAATAAATATAGAACAATAAACTCACTAACAGAAAAATTAGATGATACTACAAAAGAATTGGATAGTACTGCAAAAGAATTGGATAGTACTGCAAAAGAATTGGATAGTACTGCAAAAGAATTGGATAGTACTGCAAAAGAATTAGATAAAGAAAAGACAATAAGAAAACAAGCAGAAGACGAAAAAAAACAGGCGGAAGAAAGAGAGCTGCAAGCCGAGACAGAGAAAGAAATAATAAAACTTTTTTATG
>JAOZVK010000436.1 GCA_029938185.1 Bacteroidales bacterium
GTTTCGAGATTTTTTCTTCAAAAGGTAAAACGGCTGTTTGGATTGTTTTTGCGTAACACACACTTGCGGTAATGTGTTCGTTTTTTTTATTTAACTCAAAATTTTTGTCATTAATTTCATTGTATGCGTCTTTCAGACTTTCGTTTTGTGTATTAATTTCTTTTTTTTGTTGATAAAGTTCTTCATTAAATTCCTTTAAATTGTCGGCTTGTGTTTGTATTTCTTCATTTTGTTGTAATATTTCAACAGTTCGTTCTTTTACAATTCTTTCAAGTTTAATTTTAGCTTTTACAACACGCCTTAAAGATAGTTTAATTATTAAAAAAATTAATATTGCCAACAAAATGAAATAGCCAGTATAAGCCCACAAAGTACGATACCAAGGAGGACGTATTTCAAATTCATAAGTTCCTATTTCACTTTCAAAGCCGTAAATATTTTTTGCTTTTACTTTAAAAACATAAATTCCTTCGGGGAGATTTGTATATTCTTTCTCTGTTTTATCAGTCCAAGAACACCATTTTTTATCAAAACCCACTAATTTATAACTGTATTTTGTAGCCTTTTGCGATATATAATACAATGAAGCATAAGAAAAATTAACTGTATTAAATTTGTATTCTATACTTGGTTTTAGGAAGTTCGATTGCAAAAGTGATACTATATTAATATTTAAAGAATCATTTTTATAATAATTTGCTCCATTAAAAATCAAAGAATCTGTATTAATAGTAACTTTACGAATTATTGTATTAAATTTTTGCTGATAATTATAGTCTGATTTTTTATTGTATTGTAGCATACCATCTGATCCTGCGGCATACCATAAATTTTTATACGGAAAGATTGCTTTAAATTTCATAGGTATTCTTTTATAAAAAATACTGTCAAAAAAATAAGTCTTATCTTTTTGTTTATATAAAATACCATGATTATTAACCCAAATATCTCCTTTTTTATTTTGAATAAATTTGTTAATATTAAATTGTTGTTCTTGAAAAATATTTCCAAATTTATTATATGTAACAAAAGAGTCTTGCTTTGAAACGTATTTATATATTTCTCCTGATGCTATAAAAATAGCTTCACCTTCAACTTCAAAAATATGGCTAATTTTATTAGCACCCACTGTTTTATCATAATGTTTTATTTCTACATTTTCAATTGAATTAAAAATGTTATTTGATTTTTCAATTTCAATTCTATAAATTCCTTGACCAGCTGTTGATAGCCATAATAAATTATTTATTTCAACTATATTATTAATAGCACTTGCAAATTTTTCAATTGTTTTGGTTTGCCATAGCTTGCTTTTTGTATTTTGTTTTAAAATATAGAGTTTGTTTTTACCTCCCACATAAACTATATCTGGATTCAGTTTTGATTGTAACATACAATATGTTACTTCTCGTATAATGGGTTTGTTTGCTCCAAGTACCGACAAGTAATACGATTGCCCTATGAAAAGAGTTGTATCAAAATTATTTTGATTGACAAAATTTAACATGCACCTTGTTTCATTTATTTCGCTTTCTATTTTTTCAAATTTAGGAATACTGGCACTTTTTTTATCAAAATCAGGATTGTAATAATAAAGTCCATCGGATGAGGCAAGATATAAAGTATTTTTGTAGTTCGTAATATTTTGAATGCTTCCTTTTAGTAAATTTGTTGTACTCCAAACTCTAAACGGGGAAGGTATTTCTACTTGCGAAATTCCATTATTTAAAGTCAACCAAAGAGAATTGTTTACAAACAACATTGAGGTAACAGCATCGTCTTGCAAGCTATTTTGCATATTTATGTAGTCAAGTATTTTTCCTTGTTGATTTATAACAATTATGCCTTTTTCAAGTGTAGCAATTACAAAATTATTATCGGGTAATTTTATCAGGTCGTATATTTTATTTTTACCCAAAAAACTATCTGCTTCTGTGCTATAATCCGATAATATTTTTTCGTTCTTTGTTGTATCTGCCTTTGGTCTGTATTTTAGTAATTTGCGTTGTAAGGCAATAATTATTTCATAAGGCTTTTTTTTATTTAAAACCATTGAAAAAACAACTTGCTTGCTCAGTTCTTCAAACGAAAAAATTGGTTTCAACGAGTCGCCTTCAATAATACACAAACCTTTTGAAAGTTCTTGAACATAGTATGTCTCATCTACGACATAGCTTAAAAAAAAACGTTTTGGAGGATAATAAACATTTATTTTTTCAAAAATATTATTTGTGTTTTTATATGGTTTGTATTTATATATAGCATCAAATGCATTGAAATACACTTGATTATTAGCAACTCTAATTCTCCATATATTAGGATTTTTTTTAATAATTGAAGAGTCTAATTGTTTGCTAATAGAATTGTATTGCATTGTGCCAATAGAGTCAGGTGCAAGGTAGCCAAAAGAACCAGATGCTCCAACATAGATAACTCCATTATTATCAACTGCAAGTGAACGAACCAAGTAGTTGTCTTCTACAACTATTTTCCGCCAATTTATTCCATCAAACTCTAAAACACCACTTCCGTTTGCAAAATAAATAACTCCTCGTTTATCTTTTACTATTGAAAAATTTTGATTATGTGAATTATATTCTTTTGATAAATAATTGGTAATAAAAGGTGTGCCAATATATTTATTATTTTGGGCGATGCTAAACCCGCATATTAATAACAGATTTAATATCAATATTATAATTTCTTTTTTCATTATTAATATAATTTATATTAAATTTCAACCCCAATAACAGTAATATCATCACGTTGTTCTTCACCAGCTTGCCAGTTATCAAGTTCACTTTCAAGTATTTGTTTCTGTTCTGCTAAAGTTTGTTCATGAATTTCAGATATAAGTTCAGTAAATCTTCTAATTCCAAAGCGTTTTCTTTTAGGATTATTTTGGTCAATATAACCATCTGTTGTTAGATATAAAACTGTAGCTTTATCTAAAATTAATTCTTTTTGTTCAAACTCTTGCAATTCTGTTTGATAATGTTTTCCTCCTATTGATTTTATTGTTCCTTTTATAGTAATAATTTGGTTTGTAGTAGTATCTGAATAAAATAGAGGTCGTTTTGCTCCCGAAAATTTTATTCTATGCTTGTTGTTATTTAACTCTTCAATACTAATTAGACATACATCCATACCATCATCATTTTCGTTAACAGTTTGTTTTAGAGCCGAAACAACCTCTTTGTGTAATTGTAGTAATATTTTATTTGGTTCAGTTATTTTCTGTTCATTAACAATTTTGTTTAAAAGTTGAGTTCCTATCATGCTCATAAATGCACCTGGAACTCCGTGTCCTGTACAATCAATAGCAGCAATAAATCTAACCAAACCCGCAAGGTTTTTAAAATCTTGTGGGTTTTTTATTACAGTAAACCAATAAAAATCACCCGAAACTATATCTTTGGGTCTGAATAAAATAAAGTTATTAAGATGTTTCGAGATTTTTTCTTCAAAAGGTAAAACGGCTGTTTGGATTGTTTTTGCGTATCTTACACTTGCAGTTATTTGCTCATTTTTATTAGTAATTTCATCATTTGCTTTTAGTAAATTATCTGCAGTAGCTTGAATTTCTTCGTTTTGTTGATTAAGCTCTTCGTTTTTTTCAAGAATTTCCTGTTTTTGCAATTGAACTTCTTTTGTTCTTTTATCAACTATTTTTTCTAAATTTTTATTCTGATAATCAAGTATTTTATTTAATTTTATATTGTTTGTAAAAGATATTGAGAAACGTTCTGCAATATTTATAGATTGAAAAAAGATATAAATAACAAAACCTAAATTTGAAACATAAACACCAAATCCATGTATCACTGTAGAAGCAAAAAGAGAATCGTGTATATTTGTAAGCAACAAAATTAATAAACCGGAAAAAGCCCAAATAGCACCTTGTTTTTTATTTATCAAAGCTCTAAGTGATACAAAAAATAATAGGTAAAGTGTAGATAAAAGAATAAATGGAATAATAATAATGACAGATTTGGCTAAATAATCTATTGGTATAATAAAGTATCCAAAGAAAAGTAAAGTACCGACAATACTTGCAATTATAGTTACAATTTTGCTGCTTTCTTTCCTAAATAACAAGTAAAAAAATACACACATCAATGCTGGATAAATCGGCAATGCAATATATATTAGTCGTGCAGAAATATTGTAACTGAAAAAATCGAATGTAAACGTACTGAAAGATAAGGTTCTTATCAAGTAAGCAAAAGCAATCAAAGCAAAAACAAGTGTAGAATATTCGCTACGGTGATACATAAATAAGCCCAAATGATATAATCCGATAATTAATAATATACCAATTAGAATGGCATAATATATTAATTTGTTATTCACAGCTTTATGTATATCTTCTTCTTTTCCGATTTTAACATTTTCTAAAATACCACTGTATTTGCCCCCAAAAAAATGGTCTGATACATGAAAAATAAGTTCTAAAGTATCATTTTTTATACTATAATTTTGAGAATGTAACAAATTTCTATAAATAGGGTATGCTGGTTTTGAATTTATCTTCAAACTGTCTGGTTTACCTGCTGTTAAGCATAGAGTACCGTTTATCCACATTTTGGCTGAGGATACTATTCTTGTTATATGAATTTTATATTGTGGGGAGTTTTTTGCTAATTTTATTCTCAAACGATAAGTTGCATAACCAAATTTAGGATATTTTTTACTGTTATTGTTGCCAGCAGTCCAACTTTGTGGAACATAAATATATTCAGCTACAAATTTTTTTGTTTTAAATTGTTCGTATGTAATTAGTTGTTTCCAATAAAACTCCCAATTGCCATCAAGCGAAGCTAAACCGTTTTTTTCAAAATCCCAAGAACTAAGGTCTATCACACCTTTTTCTACTATAGGTATTTCTGATTGAGCGGTAATAAATTGGTTTATACATATAAAAAAACATATAAATAATCCAATATGTGTGAATTTAGGAAGTAAACATTCTATTTTTAAGATATTCATAATTATTATATTTTGTATTTAAAGCTTAACCCTGGGCTTATAAAAATTAATAAATTACAACAATATTATTAGTTCTAATTTTATT
>JAOZVK010000437.1 GCA_029938185.1 Bacteroidales bacterium
ACAACAATATTATTAGTTCTAATTTTATTCATTTTTTTATTGTGTTGCTTTTGCCATTTCAGGGCGTTTTGTTTACGAATGCATTTACACATAGGGCGTTGCCACATGTTAATTCTTATGCCCTTTCAAAAAACGTACTAACGAAATAAAAAAACATTTTAGGAACTAATAAAAAACTTAAATAAGCTATTATTGCTCGTATTTTTATAAGACCAGAGCAGAGGCAATGCTTAATATGAGGTCATTAGAAAAAAACAGTTATATAAAACTCAATATAAGGAATTTAATATTGCACCTTAGTTTTACTGCAAAAAAATTACACTCAAAACGTTTTTTAAAATACACATTTTTGTTTATATTTGTTTTTGTACTTGCCTATGTGATGTTTATTTTGCAACTTGCAGAACATAAAACACAAAAAGCAAGTGATGACTACATTAAAGAGTTAAGCAAAGAAATTGTTGATAGAGAAATATGGAATAGAGTTAAAGATTTGCCAATTGAAAAATCTGCACTTATTATGTTTAATTTGCAGAACAAATAACAAAAATACATAGATGTTAAAAACTAATATAAAAAAACTTATTTTTATAATATATATTATTGTATTTGTATTTGTCATAAGTGTAGCTTATGAAAAAGTACAAACTAAAAAAGAAGGTGATAAAGGAGGAGTAGAAGTGTCAGTTTTAAATTATAAAGATAAAGTTGAAGAGTTATCAAAACAGTTTGATATTTCTGAAAATTACCTTTTTGCATTAATCATGCTCGAATGTTCGGGGCGAAAAAATGTTCCTTACAGATATGAAGATAAGGTATATAAAAAACTCAAGCTAGTAAAAGAAGGTAGGTTAGATAGACTTGAAAATATTACAAAAAAAGATTTAAAAGGTTTATCCGATAAAACAATAAAAAAAATGGCTTCTTCGTGGGGACCCTTTCAAATTATGGGCTATAAATGCTTTTACCTTAATATTTCACTTGATGAATTGATAGGAGACAATAATATGTATTGGGCAGTAAAGTGGATAAATCTTACATATGGCGATTATGTAAGAAAAAAAGAATATAAACACGCATTTCATATTCATAATGCAGGAAAAAAATATCCTAAAAAAGGTCCTCCTAAAACTTATAGTCCTAATTATGTAAAAGATGGATTATGGTATATGAAAAAATTTTCAAAAATTTTTGATAGCCTCACCATTCAAGAAAAAAGTGATACTTTGAAATGGACTGATAGATTTTAAGGTTTTAAGTATTGTTACAAAAGTTTTTCGACATGTTACATAACAAAAACACAAGTACCAAAAAACTTTTGTATACTTTCAATGGTTCAATTATTCAATGATACAATGGTACAAAATATTGAATAATAACATATAAAGATTTAATAAAAGTAAAATTATTAACCTAATTTAGTATAAGACTACTTAGCTTGTCCTTGGAGTGATTTTTGTCATAAGTGTTTACCACAATTATCATCGTGCTTTAGCAATAGTTTCTTTTGATAGCACAGTTTGCAATTTTTCAATGGATAAAAGAATATTCTCGTTTGTAGCCGGAATCCTAAAATCGGGTTCGATACTATGGTTTCCTATTGCCGAAATTGCATCTTTTATTGCCAACCATGCCGAAAAAGCTAACATAAAAGGAGGTTCGCCAACAGCCTTACTTTGTTTTATTGTATTAGGATTTTGTGCATTTTCTAATAGTTTTACTCTAAAATCTATTGGAATATCCATTATTCCGGGTATCTTATATGTATCTGGTGAGCTGTTTAATAGATTACCTTTGTTATCCCTTTTGCAATCTTCCGAAGTACACCAGCCTACACCTTGTATATAGCCACCTTCTATTTGACCAATATCAATATTTTTGTTAATAGATTTTCCTGCATCGTGTAAAATATCTGTCCTTAATATTTTATTTTCGCCTGTCAAAATATCAAGTTCGATTTCGGTAACAGCCATACCAAATGCAAAATAATGAAAAGGTCTGCCCCTACCCTTTTCTCTATCAAAATTAATATTCGGAGTTTTATAAAATCCGGTAGCACTTAGGCTAATACCTCCAATTCTTGCTAAATTTGATATTCCTTGAAAGCTAATAAAAATATCTTTATTATTTTTATAATATACATTATTGTTTTCAAATATTATATCATCTTTATTGATATTAGTATTTGTGTTTTTTGAAAATTCGCTTATAATAAGCGGAATAATCCTTTTTTTAATCTTGTCTATAGCATTTTTAACAGCCATTCCATTTAAGTCTGTACCTGATGATGCAGCAGTGGGCGAAGTATTTGGAACTTTTGATGTATTTGTTGCATTTACTCTTACTTTTTCAAAATCAAGTCCAAACTCATCAGCAGCTATTTGATTTATTTTTGTGTACAAACCTTGTCCCATTTCTGTACCACCGTGATTTACAAGCACAGTACCATCAGTATAAACATTTACCAAAGCACCTGCCTGATTTAGAAACGAAGTAGTAAAAGATATTCCAAATTGTACAGGTGTAATGGCTATTCCTCTTTTTACAAATTTATTTTTTTTGTTAAAAATATCTATAGCTTTTCTTCTGTTTTGATACTCCGAAGAGTCCATAAGTTGTTCGTATAAAGTATGCAAACGATTGTTTTCAACTATCTGACCATAAGATGTTACATTTCGGTCATTTTCTCCAAAAAAGTTAATTAATCTAACTTCCGAAGCATCTTTTTTTAGCTTTCGTGCTATTATATCAATAATTGATTCGATTGCAGCCATTCCCTGAGGTCCGCCAAATCCTCTGAAAGCAGTATTGGAAGGAAGATTTGTTTTCCAAGCATTCCCAAGTATTTTCATATTAGGTATATAATATGCATTTTGTGCGTGAAGCATAGCACGTTCCAAAATAGCCATGCTTAAATCGCTTGCATATCCTGCATTTGAATGTTGGTTCATAAATACTGATTTTATCAGTCCATTTTTATCAAATCCTACCTTATAATCTATAATAAATGGATGTCGTTTTCCAGTTATTTTTTGGTCAGTATTTCTCGAAAGTTTTATTTTTACAGCTTGTTTAGTTTTGTGCGAAAGCAAAGCAGCCCAAGCAGCAACATGATTTCCTTGCGTTTCTTTTCCTCCAAATGCTCCGCCGATTCGTCTTGTTTCTACTTCAATAATATTTTTTGGTAAACCAAGTACTTCGGCTACAATAGATTGTGTTTCAGTTGGGTTTTGAGTTGAACTAATTACTTTCATCTCATTGCCTTCGTTCGGATAACACAAGCACGATTGAGTTTCGAGATACCAGTGTTCTTGTGCACCTGTTTTTAGTCTGCCTTCAATAATATATTCCGATTCAGTAAAGGCTTTTTCAGTATCACCGCATTCAATTTTTCTTGTTGGGTGGAGTGATTGTTTTTTTTCAATAGCCTGCTCAATAGTTAAAATAGCAGGAGTTTCTTCATATTCTATTGTTATTAAATCGTGAGCTTTTTGGGCTGTCTTTTTATCCTTTGCTGCAATCAAGAAAATAGCTTGTCCAATAAAGCTAACATTATCAGTTGCTAAAACAGGTTCATCATGAAAAACTGGTCCCATTTGGTTTTGTCCGGGTATATCTTTATATGATAAAACAGCATAAACTCCATCAAGATTTTGTGCATTGCTCAAATCATATGATTTTATGCGAGCAGATGCTAACTTACTATAAAAAATAGAAACTTCTAATAATTGACTATTTACATTTATATCATCAACATAAATAGCCTCTCCTGTTACATGATATTTTGAACTTTCGTGTGGTATTTTCATTTGTAAAATTTAAAGGTATTCAACCTATTTTAATACTATTAAATATATCTTATAAAATAACCATTTAGCTTAATCAAATGCAAAAAAACTATACTTTTAATGTTGCTTATGCCTAAATAATTTTACTATTATTGATTATCAGTTAATTATAAAACAAGAATAAAATTGTATAAATGTTTAAAACTAAAAAAACATCTTGCTTGCTAACAAAAGTAGTAAAAACCTGAATAAAATAAAAATATAAAATATTTTGCAAAAATTGACTTATATAAATATTTAGCTTATTTTTGTAATTATATAATTTAATAACTTAAATAATATTATGGAAACAAAAAAAAGTTATATATTTTCGGATATAAGTTATAAAGAATTAAAAAAAATAACAGATATTAAGCAAGTGCGAAGTCAAGATATTTTTGAAACTTGGTTTTCATTCAAACATGAAATTAGTGGAGCTGATGAAGAATTTTTACAAAAATTAATTAATGCCAATAGATATAATATTGATTATTATTCTGAATTTCAATTACAATTACATTTTTTCAGTCCACTAATAAATAGAGTATATTTTTATTGTGATAACTATCGTGAATGGTTTCAACCAAGTCTATCAGGTATTATAAATGGACATAAAATTAGTGGTAATTTAGATTTTATGGTTGCAAGTGGTACAGAAGAACCAGAGATACCATATTTTTTCATTCAGGAGTTCAAAAAATCCATTCCTATACCTAAACACCCTAAAGGACAATTGCTTGCACAAATTATGGTCGCAATGGAAAATAACAAAACAAAGCAAATGAAAGGTGCATACAATATTGGTAAATCATGGACTTTTGTAATTCTTGAAAAAATAACCCAAGACAAATACCAATACCATGAATCCGAAGGTTTTGATTGTTTGAAATTTAGAGACCTAAAACAAATTTATATCAACTTACAGGCTGTTAAATTTATGTATTGCAAAAAAGGAATTGTTAACAAATAAGGCTTTTTTATCCTTTTTACCTTAGGCAAATTACAAATAATAAACCATTTGCACTTGTTATTCTAAGCTTTAACGGCATCAAAAAATACTCAAATATTCCAGATATTATCGTATTTTTTGAATTGTTAAAGCTTAAAATACTTATGTGCAAATTGGTTAATTATAAATTGTGAATTGCCTAAGTTCTGTTTTTTAGGGTAGTTATTTTTTAATCTTTACTTATTTCTACTTTACGAACTTAAAACTATTTGATAATTAAACTATTAAATCA
>JAOZVK010000438.1 GCA_029938185.1 Bacteroidales bacterium
GCAACACAATAAAAAAAGAATAAAATTAGAACTAATAATATTGTTGTAATTTATTAATTTTTATAAGTACAGGTCTACTCCTGAAAATATATTGAAATTTTATTCTCCCTTGTTGCTGTGGGTTGATAATTATTTAAAACAACCACAAGATATTACCGAGTTACATATTAAGTTTGAGTATTTTAATTCGAGTACATCTAAAATTTTGGTAAGATTGATGAACAAATTTATTCATCTGTCTAAAATTAAAAAGGAAATAAAAATATTTTGGTATTAAGCACCCATACAAAAGTTTTTACCTATTTGGTATAGGGCTTACTTTTTGAAATACCGTTTATTATATATCTTGCGTAAGCAACATTAAATAGGTCGAAGACCTTACTACGATGAGGACTTGTTAGAATATGGTGAGGATTTTCAAGATATTATTGAATTACCTTTCGTATTTATTGAAATTGAAAAATAAAAAATATTCAAGCTATTTAAGATTGCTTAGATTTAATGGCTACCAGTTTTAAGTTAGCCGCTTTTTAACCGCAAAGTTACACAAAGTTTGACGCAAAGTTTCGCAAAGTTTTGCTAATCTTTACTTTAATTCTATGATTAGAACTATTTGAAAAACAAGACTGTCCAACTTCTGACAGGTAGCCAGTTTAATTATACTTTAAATGGTACAATTATTCAATGATACAATGGTACAATATTTTGATTAATAATTGATAACAGTTTGTTAATGTTAAAACTATAACCGTATAGAGTATATGAGTAGTCTTACAAAAGTTTTTCAATATTTGGGCTACATGTATAGTATTGGACATTATTTTATTTTTTGACAGGATTTACAGGATTAACAGGATTGATTTTCATCCTGTTACAAAATACCTGATAAACAAGATAGTCCAACTTCTGACGGGTAGCCAATATTTGTTTTCGTATAATTGATAGTGTTGCTGTGATTTACAGAAATGCGTAAATCTCATTAAATTAGCTCGAAGACCTCTTTTGCAAAAGCAATACCAAATAGGTCAAAAAATTATAACTCTATATATTTTAGACATAATGATAATAAAGTTTTCAGTAAGTAATTTTCGTTCAATTAAAGAAGCTCAAACACTTTACTTAGAAGCAAGTTCAGTAAAACAAAAGCAACAAAATACTTTTTTACCTACAAATAAGCTGACACTTCTTAAATCTGTTGCTGTTTATGGAGCAAATGCTTCAGGCAAAAGCAATGTAATTAAAGCTTTATCAAATTTTATTGATTTTATATTAAATTCAACCGATTTAAAAAATGGTGAAAATATAAAATGGTATCAAGCATTCAGACTTGATGATAAATATAAAAATGCAAGTACTAAGTATTCAATACAATTTATTGCAAATGACAATATTAGATATAAATATAATATTGAATACAATCAATTTGAAATTATACAAGAAACTTTAGATTTTTTTCCAAAAGGCTATAAAGCAAATATATTTACAAGAAATAAAACAAAATCTATAAAGTTTGCTAAAAGCTTTATTGACAAACGTATAGATAAAAAAATACTTCCAAATCAACTTTTTCTTTCAAAATCAGGAAATAGTGGGCATAAACAAATGGGTAATATATATTTGTATTTCAGAACATATACAGTACATTTCAACTCGGGCAAACAAAGTCAAATAAAATTAAAGAAAACAATAGAATCATTGTTTCTGAATAGCAATAACAAAACCTACCAAAAAAAACTAAATAATCTGATTAGAGTAGCTGACACAAAAATAGATTCGATTATTGTTAGAAATGATAATAAAGGAAACGAAACTAATGAAAACTATATTACACAAACTGTTCATAAAAGATATGGTGATTCTGAAAATCCTGAAAATGAATACTTTGATTTGAGCGAAGAGTCTGAAGGAACACAAGCATTGTTTTCAATAGGAGGTTTAATATTAAAACAACTTCTAACTGGAGGAATACTAATATTAGACGAACTCGAAAATAGTTTACACCCTAAGCTTTGTAAATTTTTGGTTAAATTGTTCCATAATACCGAGAGTAATCCTAAAAATGCACAATTGATATTTGCTACACACGAAGTAAGTTTGCTTGATAAAAGAATTTTTAGAAAAGACCAAGTATGGTTTACCGAAAAAAACAAATATGGAGAGACCGAATTATTTTCACTTGATGATTTTGAAGAAGTGAAAGATGACACTCCATTTGACTTATGGTATATGAAAGGGAAATTTGGAGGACAGCCTAATATTAAAGAAATAGACTTTATTTTTGGAGATGACTAGAAAAAGAAAAAAGCGTAAGCTAAAAAAATGTATATACATTGTTTGTGAAGGAAAAAATACAGAGCCTATATATTTGGGTGGAATAAAAGAACAGGTTGAGGAAAGAAACACAAATTATGTGTACGATATAATATTACATGACACAAAGCACAACGACCCAATTGGCTTAGTAAGAGAAGCAAAAAAATTACTAAAGGAAGATAAACATGCCGAAGCGTGGGCTGTTTTTGATAAAAATGGTTATACAAAACATAGCAATGCATTTAGTATGGCAAAGTCTGGTAACCACAAGGTTAATATAGCTTTTTCGAGCATTGCTTTTGAACAGTGGGTTTTGTTACATTTTGAGCGAAGTAATATTGATTATAAAAAAGCTGGCAATATTATTATTCACCTTCGAAAAGCAAAATTTGTTCCTAATTATTCAAAAAAAGCTAAATTAAATCTTTATTCAATACTAAAAGACAAAACTATTACTGCATTTGAAAATAGTGCATGGCTACTAAGCTCTATGTCAAATCAAATAAATGAGAAACATGGAAAAATATATAATATAAACCCATATACAGATGTTGATAAATTAGTAAAAAAATTACTCAACTACAACGAAGAAATAAAGTGGCAAAGCATTAATAATGTTATAGATTTCAAAAACTTTTTTTGTCAAGTTATTAAACTTCAAAAAGAAAAAAATAAGATATATTTAACTGTTGAAATAAATAACAAATTAGACTATCAACTAATGTTAAATAGTAATATGTTGAAAATTTATCTAAAATCGGATATCTATAAAATTTATCACAATTCAAGCTATAGTAATATAATTATGAAAAATGATAAATTTGTAGTTGATTTATGTTTTAATATAAATGAAACAAAAAAGGAATTACTTCTTAATGTTAGTTATAATAATCAACGAAATATTATGGAAGTAATGAATGATTTGCCTAAAACTAACAATACTAAGTAGTCTTACAAAAGTTTTTCGATATTTGTTTTTGCACAATTAACTATATTACAACTTTTAATAAGAATGTGTAAGCCTCATTAAATATGTCGAAGACCTTACTGTAATTTAAGAAAGTGAGTAAATTTTGCCTGGTAAACTTTTTATAATTCCAGCAAATTCCATATTTAGTAATAGAGATGATACTTTTCAAACTGATAATATCAATTGCTTGCTTACCCTCTTTTTCTAATATTTTTTTAATTATTTCTTCTTCATCTGATAATTCTACAAATAGCTTTTTTTGGATAGATATATTTGATTTCTCAATATTCCAAGACAACATATACTCAATGTCTTTATAGCTTTCAATAAGCATTGCTTTATTTATTTTTATCAATCGGTTGCAGCCCATAGAATACTTGTCGGTTATTTTTCCTGGAAAAGCAAAAACATCTCTGTTCTAAGAGTTTGCAATTTCACCAGTTACTAATGAGCCACCTTTATCTGCCGATTCTACTATAATTGTTGCATCGGATAATCCAGCTATTATTCTGTTTCGTTGTAAAAAATTTTTTCTGTCGAATTTCGAATTACTCAAAAACTCGGATACTATAACACCATGTTTTTCTATCTTATCGGATATGTTTTTATGACTTATTGGGTATATTCTATCTAAACCATGACCTAAAACTGCAACTGTTTCAAGATTGTTTTTTAATGCTGCTTTATGTGCGCAAATATCAATATCATAAGCTAATCCACTTAGAATAAAACCTGAAAATTATTTCTAAAATTATTGTGTCCAATTATAAAAGCAAGTGTTTCGCCGGTTGGTATAAAGTTTTTATAGTTTTTACCTGCTACACCACCAAATTCTAAAAATCTATTGCTATATCTTTTATTTATGGTAATAAAATCACTTAAAACACTATTTTTAATATAAGGAGCTAATGTTAATATTAATGCAATTCGTTCAATAAAACCAAATTTTAAATTTTGAATTATTTGAGCATATTTCGATTTATTAAAATCTAATATCGGAGCTTGTATTTCAAAAATAGATTTTAATTTAGTTTCTTTATTAAAAAGAAGTGAAAATCTTTGTTCTATTACTCTTGATAGCCAGTTTATCTCATTTTCAATAAATTCTATATTACTTTTTGCCATTTCGTATTTAATTAGTGTCCATCCATAAAGTCGACAAAATCGCAAAGCGATGACCTATTGGTAACCCACGATGGTAATCGTGGGCTGATAACAAGCCAATTACAGAAATGCCTTTAGGCATGACCTATAAAATTGCTGACTTTATGGACACACACTAATTAGTTGTAATTCATAAAGTAAGCTTTACACAAAATATGTTAAAACTTTTGAATGGATATTTTAAAACTTCAAATGTAAAAAAAAAACACGGATATATTAAAAAAAATATATATTTTATATTTTAATATTATTATGTACATTGCGTAAATTCAATAATTATTTTAAATAATACTATGAAATCACATAAAAATTCGAAAGATAATTCTGAAAACAGAAATAATGATACTCAGAATATTCAACAAAAAAAAGAAAATTCAAACAATCTTAGTGAAAATATAAATAGTATCGAAAATCTGGAAACGAAAGCAAAAGAATCTATCTCTGATGATAATCCACTTATTTCGCAGATGAAAGTTGAAGATACAAAATTTGATGATAATCCACTTATTTCGCAGATGAAAGCCCATGATGCAAGATTTGATGATAGTCCACTTATTTCGCAGATGAAAGCCCATGATGCAAGATTTGATGACAGTCCGCTTATTT
>JAOZVK010000439.1 GCA_029938185.1 Bacteroidales bacterium
AGAATAAAATTAGAACTAATAATATTTTGTAAATTATTAGTTTTTATAAGACCAGTACAATGGTGCAATGGTGCAATGGTGCAATGGTACAATACTTTGATTAATAATAGATACCAGTTTGTTAATGTTAGAACTATAACCGTTTAGAGAGTATATTTAGGAATTATTGGTATGTTTAGTAAGCGCAAATTTTTATGTTATTTTTAAAAATTTAAAAAATATCTTAAACTTTACACTTCTGAAATATGCCAAATTATTTAATAATGCGTAAGCAACATAAAAAGGCTCAAAGAGCCAATAAAATATAAAAATATGGCACAAGAAATAGAAAAAAAATTCCTTGTAAAAGGAGATTTCAAAAATTTAGTAACAAAATCGCAAAGAATTACTCAAGGATATTTATCATCAGTACCCGAAAGAACTGTTAGAGTTAGAATAAAAGGCGAAAAAGGATTTCTAACTATTAAAGGAATTGGCAACGAGTCGGGAGCATCAAGATATGAATTTGAAAAAGAAATAACAGTTGAGGAAACTAAAGAGTTACTAAAAATATGTGAACCCGGAATAATTGACAAAACACGATATTTGGTAGCAAGCGGAAAACATACTTTTGAAGTTGATGAGTTTTATGGCGAAAACGAAGGATTAATCGTAGCTGAAGTTGAGCTTGAATCGGAAAATGAAAATTTTATAAAACCAGAATGGTTAGGTGAAGAAGTTACAGGTGAAGTAAAGTACTATAATTCAATGTTAATGAAAACTCCATACACAAAGTGGTAAATAAAATAACATAAGTTTGCTAAAGTTTTGTTACTTTGGCAAGCTTTTTTAAAATTAGGCTACATGTTTAGTATTGGACATTATTTTATTTTTTGACAGGATTTACATGATTAACAGGATTGATTTTTATCCTGTTATGAAAAATCTGATAAACAAGACAGTCCAACCTTACGTGGGTAGTCAAAAATTACAAAATTTGAATTATAGTATTCAGCCTATTTAATGTTGCTAATGATTTAAAATAGGATGAAGATCATTAAATATTATAAACATGATAGACGAACTTGTTAAAATACATGATAAATTTTCAATTGAGATAAAACTGAAATATTCAACAAAAAGAAGTAAAAAAAACAATGATTTTATTATAAATACATGGTTTTTTGTACCAAATAGTTTGGATATTAACAGATATACATATTCAAAAGAGCAGTTTTATAACGATATGAAAACCAATGTTCGTTTAATAAGCCCTGTTTTTTTGCTAAGAGAAATTGCCGAAAGTGATAATTCACCATTTCACTTCTTAGAAGAAGCTTTTCATGCAATAGCAAACAATCCTATAAAAACAAATAGGGAAAAATATGAACATCATATAAAAATGTTTCAAGCAATTCTAAAAAGTTCTTTAAGAAATGCATATCAACATATTATAAATAATATTATTGTTGATGACAGACAATTTTTAATTGCTTCATATCTGAATAATACTAAAACTATTCTTAAAAAATATCGTAAGCTCAGGAAAATAATTAATGTAGCCACAATTAAAGATAAGTATCTTAATTACTATTTATTTTCCGATGAGTTTATGAGTAATTTAGTAGAACAACACACTTATTATCTGATAAGAGAACTCGAAAAAAAGTTTCCCACGGATTATAATAATAATAAATCTGAACTTTTAGACTTTATTCAAAGCGAAATTAAATATAAAAAAAGTAAGGGATATATTATTATTGAAAAAGATAGTCCTGACAATAATGGAGAATTTATTTATAGAAGAGGAATGCTTAAAAAATATATTGAGAGTCAGTTGTTTCTAATTACACGAAAAAAAAAAGATGGTGTTTTTATAGTTCAAATACTATATAGTATTGCAGCAGGTTTATCTATGATATTTGCAACAATAATTGCTTTTTCTTTTCAGCAAAAATTTGGGAATTTTACTATGTCATTTTTTATAACACTCGTAATAAGCTACATGCTTAAAGATAGAATAAAAGAGCTTACAAGATACTATTTGGGCGGAAAGATACAAAAACGTCTATTTGACCATAAAACAAAAATTCAAATTAATGATAAAAAAACAATAGGCTGGTGTAAAGAAAGTTTCGATTTTGTTAAGAAAAACAATGTCCCTAAAAATGTTTCAAAAATCCGCAAACATTCACGTATAATTGAGGTTGAAACTAAAGGTTCTGAAGAAAAAACTATTCTATTCAGAAAATTTATAAGATTAAACAGAAAAAAACTTAATCAAATTTATACAAAATATGATATTGTTGGTATTAATGAAATTATCCGATTTAATATTTCTCGTTTTATAAAAAAAATGGATAATCCGAAAATTCCAATTTATTTGCTTAACGAAGACGGTTATGAGAGTATCAAAGGAGATAAATTATATTATCTAAATTTTATCATAAAATTAGAATACGACAACAAATCAAATTATAACAGATATAGAATTGTTTTTAATAAAAGTGGAATAAAAAAAGTAGAAAAATTAAGTGCTTAACATTTATTTTATTACAGCTTAATTGGCATAAGGACTACCTACATAAGATTGTGCGGTCTTGTTTTTCAAGTAGTTCTAATCATAGAATTAAAGTAAAGATTAGCAAAACTTTGCGAAATTTTGCGTCAAACTTTGTGCAACTTTGCGGTAAAAAAGCATCTAAGTAGTCTTACAAAAGTTTTTACCTATTTAGTATAGAGCTTACTTTTTGAAATACCGTTTATTATACATCTTGCCTAAGCAACATTAAACAGGTCGAAGACCTTAATTAAATTAAAATATGGAAAAAGACGAAATAAAAAACAAAAATCTCGAAATTGACAAAAATGAAATTAAAGAGAAGGACAATCCTCTTGATATGAGTAAATACAGCTTGAACACTCTACCCAAAAAAGAACCCTCGAAAGTAGAAAAATGGATGGCTATTATTGGTGGTCCTCTTGCTTTAGTTGTTTTCGTATTGCTAAATTTTTTTACTGATATTTCATTTCTACAAAATATAGACCCTGCAAGTTTGAGTAAAAAAGCACGTTTAATATACGATAGTGTAGGAGCCGAGTATTTTACATCTCAAAACATATCAATGCTTGCCATTTTTATTGCTGCAATAATTTTGTGGATAACCGAGGCTATTCCAAATTATCTAACATCTTTAATAGTAATCATTAGCCTTGTGCTAACAGGTGTTCTTTCCGAAGTTGATGCATATCATCAGCTTGGACATAAAGTAATGTGGCTTAATATTCTTGCATTTGTTTTGGCGAGTATGCTCGTAAAAACTGGTGTTGCAAAACGGTTTGCATTGTGGTTTATAGTTCGTTTCGGGAAAAATTCATCATCAATTTTCCTGAGTTTTATTGCTATAAATGTTATTTTATCGGCATTTATTTCGGCAACTACTGCAAAAGCTGCAATTCTATTACCAATTTTTATGGTTGTAGCGGCAGTTTATGGTGCAACTGGTGGAAAAAACAGAAATAATTTTGGACGTAATATTGTTCTACAAAACCTATTGCAAATTAATTTGGCAGCAGGTGCATTTGTAACAGGTTCGGGTGCAAACCTATTAGCTGCTGCTTTGATAAGTGGCTCAATTGGTACCGATATATTTTTTACTGATTGGATGAAAATAGCTTTTCCTGTTTCAATAGGAATGTTAATTATTGGTTGGGTAGTTGGTACAAAAATAATATTTCCTTTAAAGAAGAATGAAAGAGTACCACAAATACCCGGTGGCACAGATGCTTTGAAAAAAGAGCTTGATAAAATGGGACGTATTAATTTTGAAGAAATTAGGTCAGTAATTATTTTCATCTCTGTTTTAGCACTTTGGACAACTGATAAATTACATGGAATAAGCCCAACTGCTGTAGCTTTTGTAGGAGCTGTTGTTGCACTTATGCCACGAATTGGTGTTGTAAAATGGAACGATGTTGATGTACCATGGCATTTATTATTGTTTTCTGCGGGTGCATATACGCTAGGAGCAGGATTTAAAGCAACTGATTTGCCAGCTCTAAGTGTCGATGCATTATTTAACAGTCTTGGCTTTGGAGCCGATACTCCATTTTGGCTTTTATATGTAATTCTAACTGGTGGAATGCTATATAGTGCATTAGTTTTTCAGTCGAAAACAATGCGAACACTTGTTTTTGTTCCTATTGCTATTGGAGTTGCTCAAAAATTTGGTCACCCAATAATGAGTCTTGCATTTCCGGTAGCTATGCTTATCGAACATGTTTATGTTTTACCATTTAACAGTAAACCAGCACTTCTACTTTATGGAACTGACCATTATAGTTGGTCTGATACATTCAAATTTGGAATAATTATGATGACAATTGGTTGGATTGTTAGTATTGTTATGGGAATGACATTTTATAAATATATGGATATTACACCAAATGGTTTAGGAATATTTTAATCAAATAAATTAGGCTTTTAGAGACTTTGCACAGCCTACACATTAATATTTTTGTATAATTTGTTCGTCTGACTGTTGATAGCAGTTGGGCGGATAATGACAAGCTAATTCACAGTAGAACAAATAGGTTCACCGAATTTATTTAAAGTAATAATTTAACAATTTTGTTTATAGCTACGCTAAAGAATACTATATTAAAAAATAATTTATTTAAAATTATAGATGATTAGCAATAATTGGTAGATATTAAAGAATTAAGGTATCATTTTTGCACAATTAGTTTGTGTTTTATTATTAAAAATTCATTATTTAACTATTTTAAAATAAAGGTTTTAATAATATAAATAAAATCAAATGATAAAAAATTTGTTATTAACAATTTTAGGCTACTCACGTAAGCTTGGATATTCTTGTTTTTCAGGTGGTTTTAACCATAAAGTCAAGGTGAACCTTTGCGAGTAAAAAGCGTCTAACTTAAAAACTGGTAGCCTAATTTTCTAATCAACATTAAATAGGTAAGTAGGTCGATATATAAAAACAACACTTTTGTTTTTATTATTATGCTGTTTA
>JAOZVK010000054.1 GCA_029938185.1 Bacteroidales bacterium
TTACGCAAGATATATAATAAACGGTATTTCAAAAAGTAAGCTCTATACTAAATACTTAAAAACTTTTGTATGGGTGCTTACTTATTCGTAACATTTTTATTAAGTTGTTTTTATACTAATGCGTAAGCAACTATAAATGGGTCGAAGACCTTAAGAGTCATAATTATTAAATTAAAATTCATGATAAACAAACAATTATTAAATCCAAACAGCATAGTAGTTGTAGGAGCTTCAAACAATATACAAAAACCAGGAGGCAAAGTCCTTAAAAATCTAATTGATGGAAACTACAAGGGAGATCTTTATGTAACAAATCTAAAAGAAAATAATGTACAAGGAATAAAAAGTTTTAATGATATAAACCAATTACCTGATGTTGATTTGGCAATAATAGCAATTGCAGCAAAATTTTGTATTCAAACTGTTAAAATATTAGCTGAGACAAAAAAAACAAAAGCTTTTATAATAATATCGGCAGGTTTTAGCGAAATAGGTAATGACGGAAAAAAAATTGAGAACGAAGTAGTATCAATAATAAACAAATCAAACGGAGTGCTTATTGGGCCAAACGGAATAGGAGTTCTAACACCTCAATATCATGGAGTATTTACTGAGCCTATCCCAAAATTATCAGCTCAAGGTTGCGATTTTATATCTGGTTCGGGAGCAACAGCTGTTTTTATACTTGAATCGGGAATAGCAAGAGGACTTACATTTGCCAATATATTTTCGGTAGGAAATAGTGCCCAATTGGGTGTCGAAGAAATTTTGAAGTATATGGATGAAACATTCGACCCCAAAACAAGTTCAAAAGTAAAATTATTATACCTTGAAAATATTGACAAACCACAGTTGTTACTAAAACATGCTGCATCACTGGTTAATAAAGGCTGTAAAATTGCAGCAATTAAAGCTGGTAGTTCTGATGCCGGAAGCAGAGCTGCCTCTTCACATACAGGTGCTTTGGCAAGCTCCGATTTAGCTGTCGATGCATTATTCAAGAAAGCTGGAATTGTTAGATGTTATAGCCGTCAAGAACTTGTTTCGGTAGCATCGGTTTTTATGCATCCCGAACTGAAGGGCAAAAATATTGCTGTCATCACCCATGCCGGTGGACCTGCTGTAATATTAACTGATACATTATCAAAAGGTGGTTTAAATGTTCCTGTTATTGATAATGATGAAAGCAAAAAATTATTAGCTGAATTATTTCCCGGCTCATCTGTTTCAAATCCTATTGATTTTTTGGCAACTGGTACCGCCGAACAACTTGGAATTATTATTGATTATGTTGATAATAAGTTTAACGATATTGATGCAATGGTAGTAATATTTGGTACTCCCGGACTTGTAAAAGTTTTTGATGCTTATGATGTTCTTAACGAAAAAATGAAAACATCAAAAAAACCAATATTTCCGGTTTTACCTTCACGCATAGTTGCCAAAGAAGAAGTTGATGCTTTTTTATCAAAAAAACGAGTCTTTTTTCCTGATGAAGCAATTTTAGCAAGTGCATTATCAAAAATATTTTATACACCAAAACCATCTGTTACAACAATTACAAGCGATATTGATAAAACAGCAAAAATTAATAAAATAATAAAAAGTTCTGACAATGGATATATGTCTCCCGATAAAATTCAGGAATTACTTGATATAGTGGAAATACCAAGAGCAAAAGAAGGGCTTGCAAACAATGTAGACAAAGCAATTATTGTAGCCAATGATATAAGTTATCCATTAGTAATGAAAGTAGTAGGACCTGTTCATAAATCCGACCTTGGAGGTGTGGTTCTAAATGTAAAAAATCAGGAACAAATGATTATTGAATTTAATCGTCTGATGAAAATAGAGGGAGCGACTTCGGTTTTGTTTCAACCATTATTAAATGGTACTGAGCTATTTGTTGGTGCAAAATATGAAGATAAATTTGGACATATTATAATGTGCGGTTTAGGCGGTATTTTTATCGAAGTTTTAAAAGATTTTTCCAGTTCTATAGTTCCTGTTTCTAAAATTGAAGCTGTAGAAATGATTCATTCTCTAAGAAGCTACGATTTAATAAAAGGCGTAAGAGGACAAAAAGGAGTAAACGAACATAAATTTGCTGATATTCTTTGTAAGCTTTCTGAGCTATTAATTGCAGCTCCTGAAATTAAAGAACTTGATATTAATCCTCTTTTGGGAACCGAAAATTATGTGCTTTCGGTTGATGCAAGAATACGAATTGAAAAATAGGTTCGCAAGTAGCCTATTTGTATTTTTGAGCTTTTAATATTGTTTAACACGACTTCTAAAAGTTTTGAAATAAATACTTTTAGAAGTGTGTTTATATTGAAAATATTTAATTAATAATAACTACCAGATATTTAGAAACACTCCAGAATTGTTTATTATCTTTAATAACAAGGCTATCAATTTTTCCTTCGCCAGCAAAATAAAAAGATCCAGCAGGATGAGTTGTTACAATTTTAGCTTTTTTACTAAAAAGAGGAATACTCGAAAGTTTACGAATATCTACTTTTTTAAAATAGTCTTTACTGAAATTTTCAACAAGTTTTTGCATTCTACCAATACCAATAAAACCACCTTCGCTAGTTATCACGTTTTGTTTTTTCAACTCACGTTTTGTTCCATATACATAATAAGCTGTATTTAGTTCTTCGGTTTGTTTATCAATAAGCTCTTCTTTTTTAGTATTATCATCTTGTAGAGTATCAATATCGGATTCTAAGTTTTTAATTTCTGTATTTAAATTATCAATATCAAGATTCAATTTCGATAAATTATTTTTAAGACTGGTAATTTGAGCATCTTTTTCGTCAAGCTGACGTGTCATGCGTTCTATCATTTTTTGCAATTCACCACTTTTGGCATTAGCTTTTCTAAGTTTACGATTAAGATATGCTAATTTTTTTTTGTTTTTAATCATTAATTCATAAATAGACGAAATATCTTCAGTTATTTTGTCTTTTGCACTTTGGTCTAACTCAACATCGCCTCTTGTTTTAACAGATATAATGTTCTCTTTGGTTTTGATTTCCTCTAAGTTTGATTCAATTTCATTTAACGATTTAAGAAATTCGTTGATAGAACCAGCATCTTGATTTGAGATTTTTTGTAAACTATCAATTTTAGATTGTAGTTTTTCTTTTTCGGCTTCATGTCCGCAAGCAAAAAATAATGGAATTAGAAAAATTAAAAAATACTTTTTCATGTGTATAAAGTTTATAATTAGTAATTAGAAAATATTCATATTGTTAAAATCAGGGTTATTGCGCAAAAACAAATGCCGAAAAAACTTTTGTAAAACTACTTATATAAAAATAAGCTTTCTTTTGTAAGTTGAGCCTTCAAGTTCGATTGGGCGTAATTGTTTTTCAAAACCATCAATAAAACCTTTTGTTTTTTTTGATAATAGGTTTTGTATTTCTTCAAGTGCATATTCGCCAAGCAAAAATGGTAAATGCGTAAATATAATATCATCATTGGTACAAAATGCAGCTATTTGATATTCTTCAAGTTCGCTAATGTGTGTATCAGTAATTACACAGTTCGATATCCATGGTTCTACATCATCGAAACAATCTTCAATTAAATCTTTTTCACGTTTATCGAAATCAACATATAGTTTAAAATACATTTCGATACGTTTAAGAGATTTTTTTGACATTTCTTTATGCATTTCTTCTATACAATCAACGCACATTGCATATTCAAAGATTAAATCTTTTGTTTTTTGTTTTATATTTTGTTTAAATGCTTTTTCTATTATATACAGAATATCATCATTATAGCTTATAAGCTCTTTATTACATTTTGTACAATTACTAAAGGGCTTATTAGTTTTTGTCGAATAAAACACTTCAGGTATTGGTGCCATATATAATTCTTCTTCCATGATTTTTTTTTAAAATTAAGTACTGTTACAAAAGTTTTTCAACATTTATTTATTTATAACTATATGATTAAGTTGTTTTTGTACTAATGCGTAAGCAACTATAAATAGGTCGAAGACCTTATAAAGTTTTTTCTATATAATGTATTAAAGAATGAATAATCATTATGTGTATTTCTTGTATCCTATCAGCATAGCCAAAATGAGGAACACGAATTTCAATATCTGCTAATTTTGAAATCTTTCCACCATCTTTTCCTGTTAAGCATATACAAAACATTTTATTTTTTTTTGCTTCTTTAATTGCCTCAATAATATTCTCTGAATTTCCACTTGTGCTTATTGCCAGCAATATATCATTTGGTTTTGCAATTGCTTCTATATATCTTGAAAATATTTTATTATATCCATAATCATTTGCAGTACATGTTATGTGCGATGGGTCGGATATTGCAATTGCTGCAATAGCTTTTCTATTATCTCTAAATCTTCCTGTAAGTTCTTCAGCAAAATGCATTGCATCACTCATAGAACCTCCATTTCCGCATGATAATATTTTGTTTCCACTTTTTAGCGATGAAACAATTTTTTGAGCAGCAAATTCAATTAATTGAATATTTTCATGGTTTGATATAAAAGAATTTAGTAATTTGTGCGCTTCTGTTAAATTATTATAGACAATATTTGAACTCATATGTAAGTGATTAACAATGAATAATTTTGTTTATGCTTGATAAATAGCATAATATAAAAAATAAAAGTGTCGGTTTTATATATCGACCTACTTATAAAAAAGTTTCTAAATATATCAAAAACATTAGTTTAGTTGAGGGTCTTCGGGTATGTTTTTCCATGATTTATATTTTACACCAAGTTTTTCTATTGTTTTTTTCCAGATATTATTATTCTTATTCATAATTTCATCGCTACTGATATTTGAAACTAACCAATAGTTTTTAGAAATTTCAGTATCAAGTTGATTTGGAGACCATCCTGAGTAGCCAATAAAAAAAAGTATTTCATTTGAATTAATACAAGATGCATTTATAAGATTTTTTAATACTTCAAAATCTCCTCCCCAGTATATGTTTCCGGTTATTTTTACACTATTAGGAATTTGGTTTCCCAATGTGTGAATATAATATATCCTGTCAGTATTAACAGGTCCACCTATTGATATTGTTGCATTAAAATCATAAACTTCTCCAATTATTTCAGAAAGCTGAACATCAATTTGTTTATTTAAAATAAATCCTACAGAACCTTTTTTATTATATTCGGTAAGAAATACTATAGAACGTTTAAAATATGAATCCCTCGAAAAAGGTTCTGAAATTAAAACTAATCCCTGTTTGGGAATTACTTTTTCATGCTTGATGTTAAATAAATCTGTGTCCATAAAAATAGATGATATTGAAAATAAAAAACTATCTTGTAAAAATAACAATAAAATTTTAAAAATATTATTATCGTATTTATTTTTTATTAAAAAAGTAAAACTAAAGAGCTATTTAATGTTGTTTATCTATTCTTATGTTGATGCAATAACCTGTATATCTATATGATACAAAATATGCTATTTTTTATTTGGCACTTACTATTTTAGTTACAAAACATATTATCATTCTATGAAACTGGTTTAAAAAAATTATCAAACTGTGCAATCAAAAGTCTGTAAAGACGACAACTATTGTTAAACCACGATAATAATAGTGGTATTATAAAGAACTTATGACATAAAGTCCCTCAACCCAACTTGCATCACATTATACACACATCAATAAATGTACATAACTACATACAATAGATATACAGACTATTAGCAAAATAATAAAATTCATCTTATTTTTGTAAATATCAGGATAATAGTCTTTTATGATTTTTTGCGAAAAAGTAGTCCCCTGAATATTCGTTAATTTAACATATATTAACATGTATTTACAAAAATTAACATTTGGTATTTCCACTTTTGTAAAAAAAATTTATTATGTTTATAAAAAAAGTTACCAACAAAAAAGCTAATACCACATATCTTACATACATATAAAGCATCGTCCAATGTGAAATAAGTTGCCCTCTGGCAGAGCTTATTTAATAATTACAAAAGTATAAAATATTTTATTTATTGCTAAAATATCTAAATAATAATTATATTTTTGCAGTCAAAACAGGATCCTTTTCAGTTGAAATAACTGGATACTTTTCAATTAAAATTTACATTAAACTCAGTCTTCAAAATTGTAGACTGAAGACTGTGGACTATCAGCCTTTATTTAAAGTAATAATTTAGCAATTTTGTATGTAGTTTCATTAAGCATCATACGTGTGCGATTCAGTTCAAAAAGTTGGAGTAATTTATCAAATCCATTTGCAAATTTCAAAAAAAAATGTTAAATTCATAATTTTCACAGTCGCAATTAATTACTAAGGTCTTCGACCTATTTAATGTGGCTTACGCATTCTATTAATACTCTAATAATATATAGTTTAACAAAATGTAAATGTTGAAAAACTTTTGTTAGACTACTTAATTTACTTATTATACAATCAGATATAACAGTGATTTATAAAAATAGGGTTTGTTCATAAAAATGGACTAACAAATTCCACGCAAAGAACACTAAATGATTGACGCAAAATACGCAAAGTCTTAAATCATGCTTTGCATTTTTTGCGTATTTTTTCTTTTTGCGGTTTTTGCGTGGAACTTATGTTATAATGATTATTAGGATATTATATTTTTTATGAACAAACCCTTATTAAATATGTCGAAGACCTGAATTTGAAGTATTAATTATCAAAATCATTAATAAAAATAAAAGTTTCAGGGTATTTATTGAGTACTTTTCTAACTTCAATCTGCGCTTCCCAGTCATATCTATATTCACCAAAATAATAATTATATTTCCCATCACTTCCAATACGAACTCTCATTCCTTTGATATTTTTAAACGTTTTTATATTTAACTTTTTATTAACAGTCAAAATATGAATTGAGTAAATATAATTTTCTTCATCAGTAGGTGTGTTTTCACTTCCTACTTTTTTTAGTTCAATTTTTTTCATTCTTACAATTTGCTGCATAGTAAGATAAGTTGCAGAGGTTTCAATAATAACATTACTTATATGTGTAATATAACCATCTGCTTTATAATGCAAATTATATTTTTTACCTGATTTTAATATAATTAAATATTTCCCTGTTTTTATATTAGGACTATATACTCCAACAGTATCTTTATTGTTATCTAATGCTATGATTTTTATTGATTTGTTATTTTCAAGCTTTATAGTGCCTGAAATTGCAGCAACATCAGCTTTATTTGTTTTAATAGACTCAATTTGATAAATATCTGAATTTCCATTGCCTCCTTTCCTAATAGATGAATAATATGCTTTATCCCCTTTTATTGTAGGAATATAAAAAAAATCGTCGTTTACTGTATTTATAGGATACCCCAAATTATATGGTTCTAACCATAAATTATCTGTTGATTTTATTGTTGAAAAAATATCAAATCCACCAATCGAATTATGACCTTTAGAACTAAAAAACAATGTTCCACTTGAATGTAAAAAAGGACTTTCTTCATCATATTGTGTGTTTATTAAAGGTCCCATATTTCTTGCTTCGCCCCATGTGCCAGTTGATGTTTTCTTTGAAATATAAATATCCAACCCACCATAACCACCCTCTCTATCACTTGTGAAAAACAATAAATTTCCATCGGGAGATGTTGATGCATGAGTTTCTCTTTTTGTTGTATTTATATTAGTACCTAGTTTTATTGGAATGTTCCATATACTATCATTTTTTCTTTCGCTAACAAATATACTTCCGTTTCCCTCGTCCGCTCTATATATAAACAACTGATTACCATCTAATGATAAGCTAACAGCTGCTTCATGCTTTTTAGTATTAATATTTGTGCCAATATTTTGAGGTTTAGCCCATTTTCCCGCTTTTTTGTATGATATATATATGTCTTCATAATATTCATTATTATAATCTTTTAGTCCTCCCACATTTCCCGCTCGTTTTGATGTAAATATTAATATTGACTCATCTTTATCTGTTAATGGTGAATGATCTGAATATTGACTATTTAAATTTGGTATATTTGTTACTTTTATGTCAATTTTATATTGCATTACTTCAATTGCATTATTAGATATTGAAACTTGTCTATTGGTTGCTTTCAACAAATCATTCATATATTTGGGGACTTTGGGTAATAATTTTTCATAAATAGATATAGCCTTATCAAATTTATGATTATTATGATATGCTCTTCCCAAATGGTAATATGATTCTAAAGGTGCATCATTGTCAATATCAACACCTAAATATTCAATAGATTTTTCGAGATATTCTATTGATTCTATTTTTTTTTCTGATATACTTAAATAACAATAACCTATCAAAAAATTTAGATTTGAATTTTTAGGTGTTTCTTTGTACAAATCTAAATATATAGAAACTGCACTTCTAAAATTTCCATTTTCTACTAAAATTTCAGCCTTTCTGTATTCTTTTTTTTGGCTATATACCGTACTGTAATTAAGCAAAATAAAAAATATTATTGCACAATTTATATATTTTTTCATATGTAAGAGTTTTGTAAGGTCTTCGAGCTATTTATAGTTACTTACGCATTAGAACAAAGACAATTGAATCAAGACGTTATGAATAACTAAATGTCTAAAAATTTGTGTAACAGTACTTATTTATAAACTTATAGTTAAAATGAAATTTAGGAACTCTTTTTTTTTATTGCACCTATATATTTAAATAGTAATTCAATAATAAGTCCTACAATAATGAAAATTCCAAAGAAAAATATAAATACGATCATTCCTTCAAGTTCCATTTCTGATGAAATATAAAAGCCAATAATTGCCGAAATTATTATTGTTAATATAGTTTTTATATGTTTCATTAATTAATTATATTTTAAGTAATAAGGTCTTCGACCTATTTTATAGTTGCTTACGCATTCTATTAATATTTTAATAATGTGAGAATTAATAAAATATAAATATTAAAAAACTTTTGTAAGACTACTTAAATAGCTTGAAGACCTCGTATTATCTGTATTTTTTTAATCCGTAATTAAGATTTTGATTTTGGTGAGCTTTAATATAATCCTTAAAACCAGATTTTTTGCCATTAATCAAAAGCTTATCATTTTTCTCATTAAATGCCTTTTCAACAGCTTTTATTAATTTTTTATTATTAATTTTTTTCATATAATACTCAACACTTTTATAATATTTCTCATAATTATATCTACCTGCATATCTGTAAATTGCTGTTTTTATTGGTGTATCTTTGTATTGTTTTCCAAGACTATAATACTTTAACATTCTTCCTGCTGCATCAATATTCATTATTGGATGAAATCTATCATCGTAGCCAATAAGTTTTTTTTTATTATATTTATGTTTAATAATGAGTTTTCTCAACTCTTTACCATGTTTACGACAAACAAGTTTATTACAGTTATCAATTACTTTAAGTCCAAATTCTTTGGCTGTTGTAGCTTGCATATGACATAAACCTAGTCCACCATCATCACCACTGTTTGGCAGCAAATCAACTCCTCCAGATTCTTGCATAATCATAGCCAATAAAATGTTGTTTGGTAAACCATATTTTTTTTCAACTTTTTTTGTTATATTCTGAAAACGTAAAGTTCGCAAAATCATACCATATAGTCTTTGTCCGTGAACCCCAGTTTTTTTAACTACTCCAAGCATTGTCAAATTCTCAAACTTAACTTCAGGAACTATCTCAAAATAGGATAAATTTTGGGGAACAATTTTTTTATATAGAGATTTTTTTGTTGCAGGATATTTAGCTTTTTTTACAGTATTACAATTAAATTCAATTATACTTACAATAATTACCAAAAAAATTATTGTAATAGAAATATATATATTCCTATCTTTAAATGTCTTATAAAATTTTGTTGAAAAATAGTAATTTCTTAGTTTCTGTTCAAAAGAATATATCATAATATAAAATAGATTTGACTCTTCGAGCCTTTTTAGCTTTGCTTAACACACACTACTTGACAAAAAATTAACTGTAATGAATATTTTTGACAGGATTAACATGACAAAAAAACATGTATACTTTAAATGGTACAATTATTCAATGATACAATAGTACAATACTTTGATTAATAATTGATAACAGTTTGTTAATGTTAAAACTATAACCGTTTAGAGTATATATCATGTCCAAATTACGCCAAATAAAAAATTATACATAATCATAAAGTAAAGGTATTGTTTTTTTTGCAAAAATACAAAATTTTGAAATTAGAAAAAGAATAAAATGTGTTGATTTATCCTATTTATAAAAATAATGTGTTAAAAAACATTAAAATCATTTAATACTTATGTTCAACTATTATATATTTGCACGTTTTAACTTAATTTTATGGTGAAATTAAACATGTTATTATTTCAATTAAAAAATAATTAGAAAACATTAAAGGTTTAACAAAACAATAATTTTTATGTACAATTTATTAAAAGGTAAAAAGGGAATAATTTTTGGCGCATTAAATGAAAGTTCAATTGCTTGGCGAGTAGCAGAAAGAGCATATGAAGAAGGTGCTATATTTACATTAACAAATACACCTGTATCAATACGGTTTGGTACTATTAACGATTTAGCAAAAAAATGCAAAACCGAGGTAATTCCAGCCGATGCAACCAATCTTAGTGATTTAGAAAATTTATTTACAAAATCAATGGATATATTGGGTGGAAAAGTAGATTTTGTATTACACTCAATAGGAATGTCTTTAAATGTTAGGAAAGGAAGAGTTTATGATAATTTGGATTATGATTACTTTAAAAAAACATTAGATATTTCGGCATTATCCTTTCATAAAGTTTTGCAAGTTGCAAAAAAACTTGATGCAATAAATGACTGGGGATCAGTAGTTGCATTATCATATATTGCTGCACAAAGAACATTATATGGTTATAATGATATGGCTGATGCAAAATCTGTTTTAGAATCAATAGCCAGAAGTTTTGGTTATATTTATGGGCGTGAGAAAAAAATAAGAGTAAACACAATTTCACAATCCCCAACTTTAACAACAGCTGGTAGCGGAGTTAAAGGAATGGAAAATTTAATGGATTTTACTGAAAGAATGTCGCCACTAGGTAATGCTTCAGCAGATGAATGTGCTGATTATTGTATCACTCTTTTTTCTGATTTAACTAAAAAAGTAACAATGCAAAACCTATTTCATGATGGTGGATTTTCGAACATGGGAATGAGTTATAAAGCTATGTCTCAATACAACAAAAGCTTAGAGTAAATCAATATGTTTTTAAAAATATATTATGATTTTAGACACATAAATTATGAATACTCGGATTAACCATTTAGAGAAAAAAATCAAAACATTTTATAACAACATTGTAAAAATTCTAAACTAATATGTGCCATGAAAATAGATGTTGACCAATTAGAACAAGCCTTAAAAACTCTTGTTGAAGAATTGCGAAAGAAAAAAGGTAAAATAATAAATATAGAACAACCAATTGATTATTATTGGTCTGTTCCTGGAGATGTTTTATACAATCCCTACGAAAATCCAAAAGTATTGACATTAGGACAGTTATCTGATGATTTTAGAAGAGATGAGTAAAATTGCATCAAAAAAAATAGAACCAGTTTCATTAGACTTTGTAAAAATGAGTTCTTTAATGGCAATGCTTGGACATAAAACCGTTTGGTAACAAAAAATGATAGACAGACAAATAAATACCTAAGTAATTAACAATGAATAATGGATAATTAACAATTTTGCTTACGCCAGAATTACAGTAAGTTACAACTTCACAAAGTGTCGATTTTATACAATGACCTACTTAATAGTGATTTTTGTCAATTATAAAATTAAGCAATGCTCTTGCAAATATATCATTACAAAGTTTAAATAAACAATTTATTAACTTAAATTTTGTTGAAATTAATCTTAATAGAGCTAAAGAATATGCGTAACTGACAATAAATCAACAAAAGAAAATCGGAAAAATGAAAGATAAAAGCTTCATTTTTTTATCTTTGTATTTTCAACAAAACAAATATGTCTTTATTCCAAAAATCAGTAATAAACAAATATCTCAAAAACCTTGACAATAACAAAGTTGATAAGGCATTTGATAATTTTCAAAAATTCTACGGTGATAAACTGAGACTTGTAAATATAATGCAACTCAAAGAAGAAAACTATCAAGAGGGATTTTTGCGAGAAATTTTTGTGCAAACTTTGGGATATACAATAAATCCAGATAAAAATTACAATCTGACAACCGAATATAAAAACCAAAAAGACGCAAGAAAAGCAGACGGAGCAATAGTGACAACAAGGGGGGCATGCCCCCTTGAAAGCAATCGGTGTAATAGAGCTGAAATCAACAAAAACAAAAAACCTCGAAAGCATTAAAGAACAAGCGTTCGGATACAAAAACAATCAACCCGATTGTAAATATGTGATAACTTCAAACTTTCAAAGTCTGCGTTTTTATGTAGATAATGCAACCGAATACGAAGAATTTAATTTGTTCCAATTAAACAAAGAGCAATTTAAACTTTTGTATCTTCTGTTGAGCCAAGAGAGTATTTTTAGTGGACTACCCGAAAAACTAAAACAAGAAACAAAATTTCACGAAAATGAAATTTCTACTCAACTTTATGCAGATTACAAGCATTTTAAAGACAAAATATTTGAAAATCTTGTAAAAAACAACCCTCAATACGATAAATTAACACTTTTCAAAAAATCACAAAAACTTCTCGACCGTTTCCTATTTGTTTTTTTTTCCGAAGACTGTGGATTAATACCGCCAAATGCTATAAGTAAAATTATTGACCAATGGAAAGTATTTATCGAAGAAGACGAATATTTTACACTATACAGTCGTTTTCAAAAACTATTTACCCATCTCGACAAAGGACACACATATAAAAAGTGGAGCAAAATTCCAGCATACAATGGTGGACTTTTCCAAAAAGATGAAATTTTGGACAGTCCAGACCTAAAAATTGATGATGAAATACTTGAAAAAGACAGTTTGAAATTATCTGCCTACGATTTTAATACTGAAGTGGACGTAAATATTCTCGGTCATATTTTTGAACATTCGTTAAACGAGATTGAAGCAAGGGGGCATGCTCCCTTGATAAGAAAAAAAGACGGGATTTTTTATACACCAAAATACATTACAAAATATATAGTTGAAAATACTGTCGGTACACTTTGTATAGAACAAAAAGACAAACTGCAAATAAACAATTTACTTATTGATGAAAACTTCCGCAAGCAAGACGGAAAACTTAATCAGAAAGGAAAACAATTATACGAAACCCTGCACAATTACAAAAAGTGGTTGCTTACTTTAAAAATACTCGATCCGGCTTGTGGAAGCGGAGCTTTTCTGAATCAAACACTTGAATTTCTGATTGCTGAACATAAACAGTTTGATGATTTGCTTGGCGAACTTACAGGCGATAATCTTAGACTGTTTGATACCGATAAAGCAATTCTCGAAAACAATATTTACGGCGTTGATATTAACGAGGAAAGCGTTGAAATTGCAAAACTTTCGCTTTGGTTACGCACTGCACAAAAAGGCAGACAATTATCCGATTTATCTGGCAACATAAAATGCGGAAACTCACTTATTGACGAGCCCGAAATTGCAGGCGAAAAGGCATTTGTATGGGGAAAAGAATTTCCTCAAATTTTCCAGAAAAAAGAAAAAACAGCTTGGCACATTACCACCGCAACACATAATTCGAGATATTCGCAACGAATGTACGATAACTATGTGAAACGAGGTGAACCAGTATGGCTCTCGGCAAAAGAAGAAAAAATAGTAAGCGAAACACTTGCCGAAATAGTAAAGGCTGATAAACTAAATATATCTGCCTATAATATATGTGGCGACCACATGCATATACTATTAGTGTGTGAAGAAAAAGAAATACCGAAAATAGTAGGAAAAATAAAATCTATGACAGCCCGTGCCTGCAATATAGCAATGGAAAGAACGATTCCCACTACAAGGGGGCATGCCCCCTTGCGAGGAAAAACGCATGCCCCCTTGCGAGGAAAAACGCAAGCGTCGCTATGGACGCAGAAGTTCGATAGAAAAAAAATAACAGATAATGAACAATATAGCAACACGCTAAACTATATACGCAATAACAGAACAAAACACGAGCTATCTCCAAATAAAAAACTACACAAAATAATAAACGGTTTTGTTTGCACAACAAAACATGCTTTTCGTAAAGAATATAATGGCGGCTTTGATGTGGTGGTTGGTAATCCGCCATATGTTAGAGCAGATACAGAAAATGATTTTTTTATAAAACAACGGAAATATTTAGATAATTCGCCTGATTATGAAACACTTTATGAAAAATGGGATTTGATGATAGCTTTTTACGAGCGTTCAATAAAACTTCTAAATATCAACGGAATGCACGGTTATATTGTTTCTAACTCTGTAACAACTTCAAAATATGCTTTAAGATTACAAGAGTGGATATTAAAAAACAAAAATATAATTTCATTAAATTACTTTGAAAATATAGAAGTTTTTAAAAAAGTTGGTGTTATTCCAGTGATTACAATTATTAAAAATCAACAACCAAATCTTAATTTTAAAAAAGTTATTCACAAAAATACTTTTGAAAACATAAGCATAATTAAACAAAATTTCAAAAGCAAAAGCGAAATTACTCCAATTAAAATATTTAAAAAATATTACAGAGATAATACTATTAAGATTGCAAACATTTTGCTAAAAGATATTTGTTATATGAGTGTTGGTATGGTTATTAATGCTCACGAAAAAATCGCAAAAGGTGAATTTGCAAAAGACGATTTAATAAGTTTTGTAAAAACCGAAATAAACAACAAAGAATTTGTAGAAGGAAAAGATTTAAAAAGATATAAATTTGACCGAATTAAATTTTTAGAGTGGAATACAGACAGAGTTCCAAGTAAATTAAGACGACAAACTTTTCCCGAATTATATATTGGTAATAAAATACTGCAAGGAAGAGTAACAGAAGGCGTTTTTGATAACACAGGGATTGTTTGTAATGACGGTGTTATTGTTTTTAAATTATTCAAAGATTTAGAAAATATTAATCAGAGAAGTATAAATATTTCAATCAAAAAAAATAATAAAAAAGCCAGACGAGAATTAGAACATATTTCAGTTGAATTTGATTTAAAATACTTATTGTCAATTATTAATTCAAAATTTGCAAACAATTTTTTGAACAATATAAGGCGACATAGGTTGAAAAATTATTTTTACCCTGATGATTTCAGAAAATTACCAATCGCTAAAATTGGAAAAAAACATCAATTACCATTCATAGAAAAAGCAGATTTAATGCTTTCTTTAAATAAAAAACAGCAAATTAAATTACAACATTTTCAAAATGAAATGCTATCTGATGGAAAAATAGAAAAACTTACAAAAAAGTTAACAAATTTCTATGAATTAACTTTTGATGAATTTATAAAAGAGTATGCTAAAAAGGCAAAAATATCAATAAAAAATAAGAAAGATAAATCAAACTTATCTAAAGATTGGCGAGAATATTTTGAAGATGAAAAAATAGAAATAAACAACATACAAAACCTGATAAACCAAACCGATAACGAAATTGATAAAATTGTTTATGAACTTTACGAACTGACAGATGAGGAAATTGAGATTGTGGAAAATTCTATAAAATAAAAAAAAAGACATTAATAAACAGCACACATTATGAAATACAACATAAAAATAACCAACGACAGCACACCACAAGCAAAAAATTTGCTGATGATGCTAAGAACTTTGGCAATGTATTATGATTTTTTGCAAAATAGAAAAGGAAGACGAAAACATTTTATCCAAAGATTTAAAGCAAGAATTAAGGTCTTCGACCTATTTAATATTGCTTACGCATTCTGTTAATATTCTAATAATATGCAATTTAACAAAAATAAATGACGAAAATTTTTGTAAGACTACTTAGATTTTCGGGCTACCCGTTTAAAGTTGGACAAAAGTACACCGGTCTGACCGATTTGCTCTTACATATAAATTATAACAAATTAATTTTCAATACTGTCCAACTTTAAAAGGGTAGCCGAAATTATCAACAAAAAATAATTATGATAGTCGATAATATTAAAGAAATTTCGGCATTTTTCATAAATGTCAAAAAGTAGTTTCAGAACTCACAAAACCGTTCTTTTTTTTAAAAAAAATCGCAAGTTAAAAGTTAATAAAGTTTACTTGAAAGTTACTCATAAACTAAAAAAATATATATAAAGAATATTCTACATTTAAATAAGTTCAAAAAAACTTTTCTTAGATTTTAATTTTAAGGAACGTTTTTGTATTTTTGTGTTTTTATGTGTTAAATATTTAAAAAATATCAAATGAGTAAAAAAAATAAACCCCAACTTGCTTATCTTGCACCATTAAACTATGACCGCTATTTTAAAAAAGTCTTTTCAGATTTAAAAATAGCAAAACGGTTTTTAGAAGATTTTCTCGACATAGAAATACAAGCTATTGAGACAAAACCAAACGAACGATATTTGACAGATGATGCCAAGTATGTTGCACTTGATTTCAGGTGTAAAATAGATAATCATTACATAATAATAGAAATGCAGCAGTGGTATAAACCGGATATAATACAACGTTTTTATCTTTATGATGCCTTAAATACTGGACTACAGTTAGAGGGATTGCCTAAAAAAACAATCCAATTACCAAATAATAAAGTAAAAGAAATAAAAGACTACAGAACATTATTACCAACAATTACAATTATTTGGCTTGTCAGTGATAACTTAAATATAAAGAAAGACTATATAAGTATTGTGCCTACTCCCGAAGAATTATTAAAATTTATAAGAGATGTCGATTTATGGAAAACTTCTGACTTAAACCAAATACAACAAGAACGAGAACAACTATTGCAGCTGATAAATAACAAAACAAAAGAGTTCGATTTTTTACAGAAAAACAAATTAATTTTTGCTTTTCAAAAAAACATTGTTAAAAACAAAAGGTATAAAAAGTATTATGCTTGGTTTGAATTAGCTCAAAAGACTTTAAGAAAAGTATCAGATAAATTAGAATTTTCGGAATACCAGAAAGATGATATTTTAAGTGAGGTAGTAAGGCGTTTAAAAAAACAATTAGAAAATCCGGACGAAATTAAATATATCGAAGAACGCACAGAATATATTGAAAAAGTACAACGATATGAAGATGGATTAAAACATCATGCGGAAATTGATGCGAAAATTGAAGCGAAAATTGAAGCGAAAATTGAAGCGAAAATTGAAGCCGATATAATTGTAGAACAAGGAATTAAAAAAGCTGAACAAGAGGTTATAAAAGCTGAACAAGAGGTTATAAAAGAGAAAAATAGAAGAAGAAAAGCAGAAGAAGA
>JAOZVK010000440.1 GCA_029938185.1 Bacteroidales bacterium
CCGATTTGTTTTTTGTAAAATACTTATATTTAGGTGTAAACCAATTCGTAATTCGCAATTTATAATTCGTAATTTCCTAACTATTGAGAACTTACGTTTATTTGATGTTTTTTTTCTTACGTGAATATCTGGATTTATTAATATTTTTAGTCTGATTATTTTTATTTCTGTTTGGGTTTTTATTCTTATTTTTGGTTGGATTTTTATTTGTTTTTTTAACATCAAATCGGGTCAGACTTTCCTGTCCAACAACATTTTGATAATCCAGTTTTTTAGGAGTATTCGCTGAAAGTTCATCAATATTTTCAATTAATACACCTTTTTTGTTAGCCTCTATTATTTCGTGAACTCTATCAACCGATAATGGTATTAGACTTGTTTTTTCACTAGTTTCAAACAAATACCACATTATCCTTTTATATGTATCTGTTTTTTGATGTGTCGCTTTTCCGTATACAGTTTTCAGTGGTATAGATATATCAGGAAAATCATGTTGGGCATCAACATAACATTCTAATTCATAGTTAAGACAGCATTTTAGTTTACCACATTGTCCTGCCAGTTTCTGAGGGTTTAATGAAAGTTCTTGATGTCTTGCAGAGTTTGTAGTAACGGAAACAAAATTAGTTATCCATGTTGAACAGCAAAGTTCTCTTCCACAAGAACCTATACCACCAATTCGACCAGCTTCTTGCCTTGCACCAATTTGGCGCATTTCGACCCTGATTCTGAATCTTTCTGCAAGTACTTTTATCAGTTCTCTAAAATCAACTCGTTCTTCTGCAATATAATAGAAAACAGCTTTTGTTCCATCGCCCTGAAATTCAACATCTCCAATTTTCATATTTAAACTCAACTGTTTTGCAATACTTCGAGCTTCTAGCATTACAGGTGTTTCAAGTTCAAGAGACTTTTCCCATTTTTCGATGTCTACAGGTTTAGCTTTTCTATAAATTTTTTTAAATTCTACATTAAAATTTGCTTTATTCATACGCATTTTTTCGAGTACCAATTCACCAGTTAACGAAACAACACCTATGTCGTGTCCAGGAGATGCTTCAACAGCTATTAACTCTCCTACGCTTAAAATCAGCTTATTTGAATTTATATAATAATCTTTGCGAGTATTTTTGAATCTAACTTCAACTAAATTTGTTGATGTTATTGATTTTGGTAAGTCTTTTAACCAGTTATATACATTTAGTTTATTGCAGCTTCCTGTTCTGCACATTGCACCGTGTTTTTCGTCCTCTATTGAGCCACATCCTCTTGAAAAAGTTATACTATTTTTCATGTGTTTAATATTTATTGGCTCTTAGAGCCTTTATACGTTGCTTACGCCTAAATAATTTTACTATATATTGATTATCAGTTAATCAATAAGTAAAAATAAATTTGTGCGTAAATAAACTTTAAGAGCCTATTTATTTAAGAAGGGACAAAAAAGTAAAACATTTTTTTTATATTATTATTACATGAATACAAGATCTTCTACCTATTTAATATTGCTTTTATATTTTATTAATACTCTAACAATATGTTAATTAATAAAATAAAAATATTGAAAAATTTTATATGTAAGCTAACTATCTTGTGTAAATATTACTACAAACATTTGTTTGCATTTTATTAAGATAATTTACTGATTAATAGCACATACCTAATAGTATAAAATAGGTTGAAGACCTTATTTTATAATATTTTCAAAAAAACTTTATATATTGTGTATTGATTTTTATATATCTAAAAATCAATTGTTTGTCTTACAATTTTTTACCCTTTTATTCTTAACAGTTTAATAATTTTTAGTGATAAATCTAAAAAAACAAGTTTGTCATATGCATTACGCTCTATATGTCTGTGCGCACTTTCTAATTCATTAGTTATATGACTTATATTATTTTTATTTATAAATGAGGAGAATTTTTTTGAAAAAGCCAATTCTTCATTATTTAAATATACAAGTTGATTTTGATTATCTGGCAGCAAAGATAATACAAAATTTTCCCTAACCATACGTAAAGTGTACAATAAAAAAAATTTCTGTTTTTCTCTGCCCATTGATGATATTTTATCAACCCATTGTGTAATTTCAATAACTTTTGCAGCAAAACTATATCGCATTAATTCTACAAATATCTCAAAATTAAATTTATTATTTTCATTTTCAGATATTATCTCAATAGCTTTCATATAATTTCCATTGGATAATCTTACAATATTTTTTAATTCGTCTTCGTGTAAATCAAATTCTTTTTTTAGACCATTTTCAAGTTCTGTATTACTTATTTTTGATATTTTAATAAGTTGAGTTCTTGAGCGTATTGTATTAATTATTAGTTCATGATTTTCGGAAACAAGCAAAAAGAGTGTTTTTGGAGGAGGTTCTTCTATCATTTTCAATAATTTGTTTGATGCTGAAATATTCATTTTTTCAGGCATCCAAATTATCATTACTTTATATTCAGACTCAAATGTTTTTAAATTTAATTTTTTAATTATCTCCTGACTTTCGTGAGCATATATGCTTCCTTGCAGGTTTTCGGTACCAATATGTTCGAGCCAATTACTTAGCTTATGATAATTACTACTTAGTACATACTCTCTCCATTCTTTTATAAAATCATCGCTTACAGGTTTTTTAAGCTTTTTGGTTTTAACCACAGGATATACAAAATGTAAATCAGGGTGAATTAGTTTCTGATATTTTTTGCACGAACTACATTCTCCACAAGAGTCGTTGTTGTTTTTATTTTTACATGATATATATTGAGCATATGAAATTACTAAAGATAATTTTCCTACACCTTTTGGACCAAGTATTAACTGAGCATGGCTTATTCTGTTGTTTTTAACCGTATTTACAAAATGACTTTTTATTGTGTCATGACCAATAATGTTTTTAAACTGCATATTTTACAAAATTAAAAAAAAACTTACTTGACAATACTAAGTAATTAACAATGAACAATGGATAATTAACAATTTTGCTTACGCTTGATAAACAGCATAATAAAAAAAACAAAAGTGTTGTTTTTATATATCGACCTACTTAATACTAAAAAAAGCTTATCCGATAACTGTACAAAAGTGAATATTTTTTAAATCAAAATCAAAAATATTGTTTATGCTGACAAATTTTCATACAAATAATGGCAATTTGTCCTATTATTTTGATGGCATGAAATATGTAAAATCAAAGTCAATTATAGATTATAAGCACCAATACAAAAGTTTTTTGACATTTGTTTTTGTACAATTAATTACTTGATAGTAATTTACAAAAATGCGTAAGCCACACTTAATTAGGTCGAAGACCTTAGTTTTAGAAATATGAATATATTAGAAATTAAATCACATAATGAGCTTCTTGATAAAATAAAAAATATCAAAAAATCATATTTGTTACTATACAAAAAAGGTTCCGAACAAAGCGATTGTGCATATAAAAGCTTTGAGCAGGCATCAAAAAAAATTAAAAATATTGGTTTATTTTCAGCCAATGTTTCTAATGTAAAAGATATTCACAAAGAATATGAAATAAACACTGTTCCCTCTTTGCTTGAGTTTGATAAATTAGAGTATAAAAATACAATCAAAGGTTGTCATGGAAACGAATATTATGAATCGGTTTTAGAGAAAGCAGTATATACAGTTTCGGCAAATAGCGAAGGAAAAGTTACTAAAAATGTTATTGTATATTCGACACCAACTTGCACTTGGTGTACAAGAATTAAATCGTATCTTCGCAACAACAACATAAGATATAGAGATATTGATGTATCAAAAAACGAACAAGCTGCTAAAGAAATGGTGAACAGAAGTGGACAACAAGGAGTTCCTCAAACTTTAATAAATGGACAATTGGTAATTGGATTTGATAAAGCAAAAATTGATAAATTGCTTGATTTAAAAGCAAAGTAAACAAATAACTAAGTAGTCTTACAAAAGTTTTTGAGCATTTTTTTTTGTACAATTGACTACATGATAGTAATTTATAAAATGCGTAAGCCACATTAAATAGGTCGAAGACCTTAATCATTAAACTAAAAAACAATGAGAGAATTACAACCAGTAAATCAAAATGTATTATTAGATATTACAGAAGAAAAAAAAGAACATACAACAGCTAGTGGATTAATAATCCCAGATTCCGCAAAAGAAAAACAAAGTATTGCAAAAGTTATAGGAATAAGTAGTATTGAAAATGCTGAAATATCTGTTGGTGACACTGTTATGTTCAAAGAATACTCGGGTACAAAAACAAAATTTGAAGAAAAAGAATATCTTTTGATTCCTTATGATGATATTTTAGCAAAAATAGTTGTAACAGAAGAAATTTAGAAAAATAGGCTCTTCGAGCCTTTTTATGTTGCTTGCGCCAAAATAATTCGACCGTGCAATCAAAAATATTTACGTTTTGCTCCGTGTTTTGTGAAACTACTACGTAGTTTTGTGAAACACAGAGCTAACTTTTGTTATTCCGGAAAACCGGATACATAAATATAGCCCTGTGTTTTGTGATACGCCTATAGGCAAATCACAAAACACGGGGCTATAATATTTTGATTGCACAGGTCGGTATAGTTTTACATTAACAAGCTATTATCAATTATCAAAGTATTGTACACCACTGTACTGGTCTTATAAAAATTAGTAAATTACAAGAATATTATTAGTTCTAATTTTGTTCTTTTTTTTATTGTGTTGCTTTTGCCATTTCAGGGCGTTTTTGCTTACGAATACATTTACACATAGGACGTTGCCCCATGTTAATGCTTATGCCCTCGCATGGTTATGATTTAATATATTACATAAATGTCCAACTTTAGAACGGTAGCTATTAAAATAAAAAAAATGTATTTTTATTTTCACTTACTATCAATTAACATTATTTTTTTATACAAATATATTTAATATTTTTGTTTTTATTTCTACTTTACGAACTTAAAAGATATTGAAAATAAAATGTTTAGCATTCTT
>JAOZVK010000055.1 GCA_029938185.1 Bacteroidales bacterium
TTTCATTTTAATTTGCCATTGTTTTTGTTCAATTTGACGTTTTTTGTGAGTTCTGTAAGTTGTACCCATCAGGTGAAAAAACACCTACCAAACGCAGTTAGTCTTGTGTTAATAATTCTGGTGAAACAAGAAAGGCTAAAAGCTTGAAAAGTCTTAATTTTTTTCAAGATAAAATACTTGAGTTGATTTTACAGCTTTAAGGCTCAATATGTTTTCGATAATTGTATATTTATAATTTATATCGAACATATTGTTAATTGTAATAATAATTTCGTCATTATTTACTATATATTTAGCCGAATCTGTGCCATAAACCATATTACCATTATCCATAAAAACATACAACATTCCAATATTTGCATCAGATAGTGTACCTTCAGCTTTGCTTATTTTCCAACTTCCAATTATACTACCATAGTCGGTTTTCTGCACTATTGTATTATCATCAGTTTTGCTGTTGTTTTCAGAATTACAAGCTATTATAAATATTGAAATTACTATACTTAGTACTATTGTTATTTTTTTCATTTTTTTTAAATATTTAAATTTTAATATGTAAGATTTTTTACTTATTTAATAATGCAAATAAAATGATATCAGACAAAATTGTAAAATATTCATCAAGATTACTTGCAAATGCTTTGTTAAAAAAAGTTTCTCCCTTTCCTATTTTTCCTTTTGTTGCATTTAAAACTGTTTGTATTGCTCTTATAAATTTTCTGTTTTATAGAGATATAACCGTTAAATTTCGGCTCAATTTTCCAAACTGCACAAACTGAACATGTGCGAGTGCAACCTCTTGTCATATCCATAATATGCGTTATTTTCAGGTTATTTATATTCTATTTCATCTAATATTGAATAATCCAATGGGAAATTATCAATAAGGAAATTACGAATTATAAATTACGAATTGGTTTACACCTAAATATAAGTATCTTACAAAAAACAAATCGGAAAGTTATTTTTTAACGATTCCTAATTATGTTGTTTTTGTCTAAATCTCCTTTTTTGTTTAATAATCCTTTGTGTACTTTTGTTCCTGTTTCTTTTTCGAGGTCGTCGGCGAGAAGAACTGTTGCCAAAACTCCACCTATAAGTACTATTACAAAAGTTTTTCGACATTTACTTATTTATAACTTCCTGATTAAATAGTCTTTGTATTAATGCGTAAGCAACTATAAATAGGTCGAAGACCTTAGGTTTTACTTTATGAATTAATCTGTGATGATTCGGACAAATTATCATAATGTTATCGGAATTATTATTTAAAGATTTTGTAAAATATTGAATGTGATGAGCTTTATTGATTTTGAGGTTTCTAAACCTCTGTCTGTTTCGCCTTTTCGTTTTATTATTATATCTTTTTTGTCCTCGTATTGAAGTTTTGGAACTTCGACATTTTGGCTACCAGTCAGAAATTGGACAGTCTTGTTTATCAGGCATTTCGTAACAGGATAAAAATTAATCCTGTTAATCCTGTAAATCCTGTCAAAAAATAAAATAATGTCCAATACTATACGTGTAGCCTTAATATGTAAGATTTTTACTTATTTAATCACGCAAATAAAATGATATCAGAATAGATATTATTGTTATTTATTTTGTGGTTGCGTCCTCCTATCTTTCTTTTTTACTATTCTGTCGTATTTAACTTTTTCTTTATATATATCTGATTCAGGGTTTTTTAATATTTCATCTCTGTTTGTCAAATAATATTCGTTAATAAAGTCAATTATAGATTTGTCTGTTGTTTTCAGATTTATAAATTCATTGGTTTCAATTATACGTTTTAATTCTTCTTTTTTGGAAACTTCAAATTTATTAAAATCATTTTTCCATTTTTTTGTTCGCCCTGAATATTCAAAAAAGTATCTGAATAATATATATGTTTCTGGCATATACAAAATTGTAAAATATTCATCAAGATTGTTGCCAAAAGCTTTATTAAAAAAAGTTTCACCCTTTCCTATTTTTCCTTTTGTTGCATTTAGAACTGTTTGTATTGCTCTTATAAATTTTCTGTTCCAATGTCTGCCAAGATGCGACCTGTTTTTATATTTCTTTCCATCTATCGGATGAAATTTCATAGGAAAAGAATAGATTTGCAAATTGTATTCTTCTGCTAAATCTATATTTATTCGTAAACGCTGATAAAGTTCTTCTGGTTTATCTTTTTCATTGTATAACAGATAATTTGATAAATGTTTTATCTCATATTTCGCTGCTAATTTTACAGCTTTTACATATTTATCTTTAAATGCCATATTATCAAATGCAATTCTTAATGGTTTTATAGGTATTTCGCTTAACAACTGCATTTTTTCTTCTGTAATATAGCGTGCATCAAGTCCCTGATTAAAATCTACATATCGTAATTTTGGTGCTTTATTTCTATTTTGTTCGTATAAGTCTTTTATTTCGGGATAAATTTGTAAAATATTTTTCTTTGTTGCTGTGTTTTTATGTATTAATTTATATTTATCAAGCAAATTATATAAATTTTGTTGATTATCACTTTTTAATCTATTCAACAAATAGTGTAATTGTTCAAAAGACTTGTTTATATGTGCTATATCATTTTTGCCTTTTTTTAAATTCTTAACTGCTATATCTAAATAATTAGGATTTCTAAATTTTACACCTTTAATAAAACCACTTTCTTTTATTTCTTTTATTATTTGCGGAAATTTCTTTGACGCGAGAACATTGTTATCTAACAAAAGTAAATTTCTTTGGTCTCCATATTCTTTTTCTATTTTTTTTATTTTTTGTTTTAAAGAAATATACTCGCTAAATTCAGGTTCTATTTTCCAAACTGCACAAAAAGAACATTTACGAGTGCACCCCCTTGTCGTATAACCATAATATGCGTTATTTTCAGGATATTTATATTCAATTTCATCTAATATTGAATAATCTAATGGTAAGTTATCAATAATTATGTTGTTTTTGTCTAAATCTCCTTTTTTGTTTAATAATCCTTTGTGTGCTTTTATACCAGTTTCTTTTTCGAGGTCGTCAGCAAGAACTGTTGCGAGAACTCCGCCTATAAATATTTGATTTTTATCTTTAACTATTTTTTTTGCAAATTCGATAGTTTGAATTGTTACTTTCCAGTGAAAAGTAAAAAGTGTTGTTATACAAACTCTATCCCAAGTCGGATTTTTGAAATAGTCCTTTCTTTTGAAATAGTCTTTGTAATAAACTAACCAATTTGTAATAAGTAAATCATATTTTGATAAACTTACAATCTCCTCTAATAAATCTTTTTGTGCAGTTTTAATAAATTGAATTATTTTATTTTTATGTTTTTGCCATATTATGTTTTTATCAATGCTTGTTAATTTTAATAGTAATTCACTGTATAAATTATTTAATATAAAATCGTTTAAATCGCCTTTATAGAATACAACATTATCACCAAGCATACGGTGGTATGTTGCTAATTTCATCAATCCAATTGGTGGGTATTTATTCTTATAGTTTGGTTCTAATAATAATATGTTTCTCATTTGTTTAAATTTGCCATAATTTGAATGTTTTTGAACTTTCAAAAATTTTGATAGGATCAATTTTTATGTCATTTTCCTTAAAGGAATTAATGCTTTGTTTTTTAAAATTCTTATTATTAATTTCGAGAAACTTCTCCCTTATTAATCCTTCTAAATCTTGATTAAAAGGTGCAATTCCTGCATTTTCTTTTTTATCCGTGCCAATAACCGTAAAATGTAAAAGTTGAAAATTGTCAACACCTGTATAATGAATAACTGGAAGAAATTCGGGAATAAAATTATTAACTCTAAAAAAATCTTTTAAATTTTCAATTACATACGAACGTAGGATACGTTTATTTCGTTCTTTTTTTGAAAGATGTTTTATTTCTTTTTGATAGTTTTTTGAAAAATTTTCTAATTCTGGTCCGAAATACGAACTATGTATTGTCAAAAATAAAACAAACTTTTTTGGATTTGATTTTAATAAATCTTGTATTTGCAACAGTATTTTAATTGCTTCAAATTTGTATACTTTATGAATGTCTCCGTTCTTATTTAATATTTCCATTGGAGAAGTAATACTGTTACAGAAATCAAGATTGAAAATATGTATTAAATTATTTATTTCAAATTCAATACCAGCATTATCAACTCCTTTAAATAAGACTTCTTCGAGATAACCGTCATAAACTACGAAATTGCTAATTTTCTTTTTTCGCTCTAACTCAGATAATTTATTTTGAAGTTTTATAATCTCTGCTACACTCTGTTCTGGATTAGATGGTTTTGGATATTCTCTACACTGAAAAGCAATAACTTCATCAATATATTCAATCCATTCCTGAATATCCTCTGCGTCAGGTGACGGTAAGCCTAAATATACCAATTTTGAATTTAATCTTTTATTGATATATTTTATTATTTTTTTACTCCATTGCGAACGAATTAATATTTTAGATTCGCTGTTAAATGTATCAGGCATAGTTTTTTAGATTTCTAAATTTTGAATTTCGTCCTTTAAATTATCTAATAGTTTATAATATTTTAATTTATTATCTGCAACTTGTTGAATAAAAAGTTCATCTAATAAATTAAAGATTTCTCTTATCTCATCATTAAATTCAAAATCCAAATCCTTTAATAGTTCTATTAAATTGTCATATTCTTTTTCTTGTATTTTTGATGTATCTATTGAAGACAGTTGTTTTGCAATTTCAATTTTTTTGTTTTGCCCTTTACTTTGATTTTGTTTTTTATTTATTTTTTTTTCTTCTGTTAATTTTTTTATTGTATTTTGAATATTATTTATTATATCAGTTATTGATTTGTCCAAATTGTTTGTATTTTCTTTGTTTTCTTCATCTTCTTTAAAAACATTTCTTCTTATAATGCTTTTTACATCTTTAAAATAATCACTCAACAGCACTATATAACTAACAAGTTTTTCTGCATTTTTTTCATATTCTGAGAATTCAACATTAATGATTTTTACTTTTTTAGCAATATCATTTATCTTTTCAGATGCTCTGGTACTATTTTGAAAATCATTAGATTTTTGATTATATTCTCCTCCTACATTAGCCAATAGGTCGTAAAAAATTGTTCTATTATTAGTAAACTCGAAATCATCTCTTGAAGCATTTGGCAAAAGTTTTGTATTCACTACAATTATTTCTCCAATATATCTGTCGAAATGAGTATGAGAATTAAAATACTTAACAACATTTTCACGATGACCAATAGCAAAACCTTGTTTCTTAATTAAAAATCCACGTAGTTTTCTTTCTTTAATTTTGTTACGAGTTGAATTTAGACAGCCCCATACAACACCAATAAAATTATCTCCTTTTTTTAGTTCTTTAAAAACTGGTTTTTGTGACTTATTGTTATGAAAATCACTGTCATAATAAGGTTTAAATAAATTTTCAATTTTGTTATTTACTTGTAATTTCACATCTACTAATTCAAATTTTGCATTATGTTCTTTACAAATTTCAGTTATTTTATTTTCAATTTCTCTACCCCATTTGAATTTTTTAAAATCAAAATGAAGTGGAACTACGTCTTTTAAATAGTCCGAAACAAATTCAAAATTAGTAAGTTCTTTATAAAAATGAGGCTCGACACCGAGCAATTCAACTCTTGTTCCTTTTTCTGGAAATTCTTCATTATTTAACTCATCTTCATCTGTTAAATCAATATATTTTTCTAATAATGTCTGTAAATCAATGAGTTCATCACCTGTTAATTTATCTTGCAATCTTAATTCTTTTTGTTCGGATAAAGCTCTTTTCATGCTTTGGAAATCCATCTGTAAACGAGATGGTAAACTGTCATTTGTTTTGCTGTAAATTATTAATGTATCACATAAATGATAAGAACTATAAATACCAATCCCCATGAAACCAACGTCTTTCCCAGGTTTTTTATCAGAAACTCCAACTCTTAATGCTTTTCTTAATGTTCGGTGATTCATTCCGATTCCGTCATCTTCCACAACAATTGAATTTTGACGAATTTTCACATTAATATTTTTAGAGTTTGCATCTACTGCATTTTGTATATATTCTCTTAAAGCATCTCTTGGGTCTTGATACATTCCTTTTGTTAGAATAGAAATTATTTCAGCTCCTATATCGAATTTTGAAAGTTTCATATTGTTATTTTTAAATAAACAAATGCAAAATTAATACTTTTTACTTATTTTAATTCTTCTATTATTTTTTGTTTTAAGTTTTCTGCCAAATCTTTTGTTAAGGCTGTATCTATTATAGCAAGTATTTTTGATACTAATTTTCTGTCTTTTTTAGTGTGCCTTGACAAGTTATCAGTTAATAAAGGCACTTTTTTAGTGTCATTTTCTATTGTTATTTTATCAACATTTGCTGTTTTTTTTCCAATAATTTTATCAAATATTTTTTTGTGTGGATTATCATCATTTTCTGAAAAATTATCTGCATAGGTTTTTAGTTGTTGTTTTGCTTTTGTGGCATCATCTTTTAGTTTGTCAAATTTTTCTTGATATTTTTTTTCTTCGTCTGGATTTGTAAATAAACTATTATCCTTTTTTTTGTCGTATTCTTTTTTGAAATTGCTAAGTTGTTCTATTTTTCTTTTTTTACTTCTGATATTTGATGAAAAATAATAGAGTTTGTGTAAATCTGTAAATTTATTTTTTAGTTCTTTCTCAAAGTATTTGAAAGTGGTATTTTCCGTAAAATAATCACGTCTTGCATTTGGTATAAGTTTTGTGTTTTCGGCGTGAACTTCACCGTAAAAATATAATGACCCTCGCGGTTCTTTAAATAATTTTACTAATTGTTTTTCGTCTCCGATTTGTATATTTCCTTTTCTTAATCGTATTCCTCTTGCAAAATTAACAGGTGGAATTTGTTGCGTAAAACTTGATATTGAATACCACCCCCAACAAATTAATTCATTTTTCGAACTTAAAATTTCAAAAAATTGCAATTCATGTATTTGGTCAATACGTGTTTTGTCGGTTCGTTTTCCATCGTATATTGTTGTTGTATATTCTTTTTCAATGATGTTATGATTTACAAAAATATTATATTCGTCTATTTTACAATTTAATTTTTTTGCTTTTTCATAAATTTGTTTTTTAAATATAAAGCCTTTTGAGTATGGGACAGGTGCAACCATTGATAAATAATCAATAATATTCTTTTTGTCTAAAAGAATATCGTTTGAAATATTTTTGAGTATTACTTTAAAATATCGTTCTTCGGCATCTGCATTTTCTGTTTTTAAAGATGTAATTTTGTCTATAACTTCTGTGGCTTCTTCATTTTTTTCTCTGTTGTTTATTATCTGTTTCAGTTCTTTTGCATTCCAAGTCAGATATGATTTTACAGGTTCTCCTTTATAACTTGTTTCAAAAATTAATTCATCGCAGTAAGCAAGTCCGCCAAGTCTTCCAATTCCTCTAAACCCCTTGTGTTTAGCACGGTCTTTTACTCCCTGTGCTATGTTTTTTAAGACTTGTAAAATTTTATCTTTCGGAACTCCTGTTCCGTTGTCAAATATTGAGATAGTTTTGGCTGTCTTATTTATATTTATTTCAACTTTGCCGTCTTCCTTTGTGGCAATAAAAGCATTTTCAACTGCTATATCAATCTGGTCTGCTGAATTTTGTATATATTCCCTGTATATAAAACGAGGGTCGTCATACATTGCAAGTGTTAATGATTCAATTACATCTTTTCCTATTTTTGTCCTACTATCCATTTGGAAATTGTTTATAAAGTGGTCTTGGGAATTTTATATTTAAAAGCGACCTAAATACAGGATGTTCCAAAATATACTCTCCGGGTATTAATCGTGTCATCATATTTTTATAAACCTGCGGAATAAATCTGTAATCCGATTTTGAAATTTCTATTGCGTTTGTCCTGCCGTAAGCATGTGTTGCACAATTACCTTTTACTCGGTCGTGAATTGCACTTTTAAATTGCTCTACTGAAAACAAAATTATCCCAAGTGAACGTCCCCGTTCTGAAATATCAAGTATTTGTCTTAAAATCGGTGAATTTTTCGGAACGTCTTTTGATGCGTATTTATTTAATTCATCAATAAAAATAATAATTTTTGAAGGAATGTCTTTTTCTGCCCTTTTTTCGTCTTGCCCAAGTTTAAGTTCATAAATTGCTCTTATAACGTCTCCAAAAACAAATGCCTGTGTATCTTGGTCTAATTTTGCAATGTCGATAACTTGAACTTCATTCTTTTGAATATTTGAAACAGCTTCTTTTAATCTAATTTCGTTTTTATCTGGTATTGTGCGTTTCTGAAAAATATCATGTGTTAGTGATTTATTAATAATACGTTTAAATTTACGCCAACTCATTACTGAAATTTCTTTATCGCCACTTTTACGACCTGCTTTTGTATATTCACTTACTTTGTTGATTAGTTCAGCCCAATTGCCAACCTCGTTAAAGCCACCGTGTTCTTGTATGATATAATTAACAATTGATTCCATCGTTCCTGATGCGTCCTCCATGTTTGCAAGCAACAAATCTAAATTATCTTTATCTTCATCAAAAATATATTTGTAACGAAAGGCTTTGTTATTGTCAATTTGTGCCTCAATATCTTTTCTATTTCCATGACTAAAAGTTTTAGAACCTGTTTGTTCTGCATATGGATAAAAATATTTTACATTGTTAAATGGTTCGGTTTTTAAATTCAGATTTTTGTAAATGTCTTTCTGTTTGTTACTTAATTCTTCATTTGGCTCATCAATTGCTAATAAATCACGACCTTTAACATTAAAAATAACAAACGCAACGGAATTATCATTTACTTTATTTTTTTGTTTTTCATATTCTTCATGTATAGCTTTGAGTAAAAACATAGAATAAGACGTTTTTGCAGCAAGTCCTGAAATCCCGGATATATTCAAATGTGCTCCTTCGGGACCAATTAAAAATTGCGAATTAAAATTTACAGGTAATTCAATTTTATCCTCACCACTATACATTTCCAAATAACCACAAGGCATTGGATTTTTTATTTTATCTAATCCAAGTGCTTGTAATACTTCTTTTTCGTTTGCAAGGCTTACTTTACTTCCGTCCAAAACCGGGGTGTAAATATTTTCATTATTTCCTACAACTTTGGCTTTTACAAAATTCATTCCTATTCTGTGCATATTTGGCTCTTGATTTGCATCGCCAAAATCACTTGAAATATAATTACTTAAATAACTTGCTGAGTCTGTTATATGAGAAATTTCTTCAACAACTCCAAAAGTAACAGATTCGTCTATGTGTCCGACTTTAACAACGTCAAACGGATTTAAAATTCTCTTTTGGTCTGTCCAAAAAAAGAACTCATCAATCGTCGTTGGTGCTTTTTCTGTTGCAGCAACTTTTCCTATTGTTTTTGACATATTTTTAAAATAAATTTACAAAGTGAATATCACTTAAATATTTGCTTTTAATATATTTTTCGGTTAAAAAAATGGGATATAAATGTTTTGTCCACCTTTTATCATGACCATAACATACCGGATTTCTTTCATTGATAATGTTGGCACTTATCAAGTCTATTTCATCAGAGTCTAATCCTTCTTCCTCTTCTTTTTCCCAAACTAAAACTTTTTCAATTTTTAGAACACCGTCAAATGGGCTTTCTGTATATTTTTTATCTCTGATACGCAAATACCAAACTGCAAATTTTGTATTTGGTATTCTTTCAGTTGAATACATAAAAGTCGGTGTTCGATGAAATAAAGGCAAATCGGCAATTCTACGAGAAATATTTTTTGTGTCTTTTGACAGAGATTCCGGATTAAATGATTTTGAAACACCCACAACACTTGCATAATTTGTTTTTATTGTAGATAAATCTTTTAATTCTCCACTTTGCATTTTTTGATATTCCAATGAGCCGTCTTTTATTAAATATGTATTCGGATTAAGTTTCTTTTTTTTGACTAATTCTTTAACGACATTCTTTTCTAAATTTATCATTTCGTCTTGTATCTTTGCTATTCCTCTGTCTTCGTATTTATCATCGTCTTTCGAAGCTCTGTTTGAATATGGCAAAAATTTAGCAAACTTTATATTTTGTTTTTCTAAAAGTTTGTGTTCGTTCAATTTTATAGCAAGGTTATTAAAAAACAGGTTATTATTTCTCGCACTTCCAGCATTGGCATTTTCCGGTAAACTTATAACTAAATGATTTCTTAAAATTGAAGATTTAAAAGAGTGCGAGTTTTCTCTGTAACAAACTGCAACACCAATTTGTCCAGCAATTATCGGATATAGTTTCTTGTCATAAGCAATATCATCAACTTTGTATGTTCGTCTTGAACCATCAAGAAAATATTTGAAAAGGGGTTTTCCTGCTTCTCGTTTTGCTAAATCCTTTATTGATTTTGAGGTTTTTAAACCTCTGTCTGTTTCGCCTTTTCGTTTTATTATTATATCTTTTTTGTCCTCGTATTGAAGTTTTGGAACTTCTACGTTTTCAAAGCAATATTTATATGACTTATAGCTTTTACCGTCTGTTTCTTTTTCTACGAAGTCTAAAATTTTTTTCATTGATTTTTTCTTATTCTGGTCTAATTAATTACTGACAAATGGTATGTAAGGTATTCGACCTATTTATAGTTGCTTACGCATTAGTACAAAGACAATTTAATCAGGAAGTTATAAATAAGTAAATATCTAAAAACTTTTGTAACAGTACTTATATAGTATACTTAAAAAAGTTATTAGCCATTTATATAAAAGTTATTTTTTGAAATACAATTGACTCTAAACAAACTAATGCGATATTAAAAATGATAAAAATCTTATTAGCATTATTTTATAACGTAATACCAAAAATAACATAGATATTACCAGTTTCGGGATTAGTAACTAATGAAGCATATACTGGTAATGAAAATTTATCGGTAATCTCAATTTTTTTAGAAACTTTTATGCCAATATTTACAATACCAGGCTCTTTATTTAAATAAAAACCAACTATATCATCGCCAGGAGTATTAATCGAAGCTCCTATGAAAGCACTAAAATCAGTATTATTTAAATTTTTATTATAAGCAAGTTCAACATATGTTGAATAAGTAATATCTCCATTTGTTTTTTTTGTATCAGCACCATAAAAATTTGTTGCAACAAGAAAACTAAATGGTAACTTATCGGCACCATCTAAACTCAATGTGGCTTCAAAAGTATGTCCTGTTGAATTTTTATCATAATCAAAATAATGATTTCGTCCTTTTTTTTTAGTATTAAAAAAATAGTCGTTAATCGTAAACCCAATATGTTTGTTTATTTTGTAAGTTATGAAAATATCCGCTTCAAGTAAATCTTGAGTTTCAGAAAAGGAATAAGAACCAAATGTACCAATAATGAAATTTCCTTTAGTGAAACTAATAGTTGGTTGCATTGATGCGCCACTAAAATATCCTCCGCGCCATACATAATTGCTTACAATATCAGAACCAAAGTCTAAAGAATATTTTTGGGCTTCTTGAGCCTTAATATTTGTGAAAAATGATAATATCACAAAACTTAAAATTGATATAATTTTTATAGATTTCATTTTATTTAAATTTTAATAAATTAATAATTAAGGTCTTCGACCTATTTATAGTTGCTTACGCATTAGTGCAAAAATAACATAATCATAGAGTTATGAATAAGTAAATGTTGAAAAACTTTTGTAACAGTACTTTAAGTACTATTACAATTTTTTTTTGACATTAACTTATTTATAATTTCCTGATTAGATTGTCTTTGTACTAATGCGTAAGCAATATTAAATAGGTCGAAGACTTCGGGCACCAAAAATAGAGCTACCAATTCGTACCATAGTGCTGCCAGTATCAATTGCATGTATATAGTCGCCTGACATGCCCATTGAAATTTCTTTAAAATTACTATTATCTGCAAAATAATCCAATTTTAGTTTATCAAAAGATGATTTCAAAAAACTAAATTCTCTTTTTATTTGATTCAAATCTTCAGTATAGCTTGCCATTCCCATCAATCCAACAATATTAATATTTGTCAAAGATTTGTATTCGTCAGATTCTAAAATATTTACAACTTCATTGTATGATAATCCAAATTTTGTATCCTCCTTGGCAATATAAACTTGTAATAAACAATTTATTGTTCTATTATTTTTTTGTCCCTCTTTATTAACTACTTTCAATAGTTTAAAACTATCAATACCATGTAGCAAATGTACAAAAGGTGCTATATATTTAACTTTGTTCGACTGCATATGACCTATCATATGCCATTCAATATCTTTTGGTAATTCATCATATTTTCGAGTTAATTCTTGTACTTTGTTTTCACCAAAAATACGATGCCCCGAATTATAAGCTTCCAATATATCTTCATTAGGTTTGGTTTTAGATACAGCTATCAGTTTTATATTATCTGGAATATTATTTTTTATTTCTGTAAGTTTTTGGGTAATACTCATTAATTAAAATTTGTTATATTGTTAGTATAAAGGTTTTTGGGTATTTTTCATATACCACTTGATGTTTTTATGAAATAATATCGAATATTGAAATAAAAAAAATAGTAGTTTTTAATACAATTTCAAATTATCTGTAAATTAGTTAATTACTTTTTTAAATATTTAAATATTTCATTATTCAATGCTTCTATGCTAATTTTTTAATATTTTGCTTTTGCCATTTCAGGGCGTTCTTACTTATGAATTTGTAAGCAATATTAAAATGCTTGAAAAGCCAAAAAGTAAAATATTTATACTAATTTTGTACTCAAAAATATACAAATATAATACATATCTAATATAATTGTATCATTAAATCATAAATTAAAACTAAAACTATGAACAAACGATTATTATTAATATTGCATTTATTTGTTTTTTATGTATTTACACTTAGCTCGCAGGAAAACAAACAAATTCTTAAAAAATTTGAAACAACAAAAGAAGTATACTTAAAAATAAATGTTTCCGAACTATCACAAATTAAAAAGCTAAATAAACTAGTTTATATTGATGAAAGCAGATATAATAAAAACTCAAAAACTATATTTGCATATTTAAATAAAAATCAGTTTAGTAAGTTAAAAGATTTAGATTTAGAATATAAAATTGAAAATTCGCCAGCTCATAAGAATAAAATAAAAATGGCTAATAGTCTTAAAGCTCTAAAAAAGTGGAACTCCTATCCAACATATGAGCAGTATATTGAACTGATGAATAATTTTGCAAAGGATTATAGTAGTATTTGTAAATTAGAAAAAATAGGTACAAGCATAAAAGGCAGAGATGTTTTGGTATTAAAAATATCCGATAATGTAAATACTAAGGAAGCCGAACCCGAAGTATTTTATTCATCTTCAATGCATGGCGACGAAACTTCGGGCTATGTTACAATGCTTCATTTAATAGATTATTTATTAAGCAATTATAATTCAAATGCAAACATAAAAGAACTTGTTGATAATATAGAAATATGGATTAATCCGCTATCAAATCCTGACGGTACATATGCAGGAGGAAATAATACTGTACAATATGCAACACGAACCAATAGTAATGGTTTTGATTTGAACCGCAATTTTCCTGACCCTGAAGATGGCGAATTTCCAGGAGGAGACAGGCAAAAAGAAACTCAGGAAATGATGAACTTTATGGAAAAGCATAATTTTGTTTTATCAGTAAACTTCCATGATGGCGAAGAAGTTGTAAACTATCCGTGGGACACATGGAGCAAAAGACATGCTGATGATTCTTGGTTTCAGGACTTATGCAAACAATATGCTGAAACTGTCCACTTACATAGTTCAAATTATATGACAAATTTTAATAATGGTATAACAAATGGCTACGATTGGTACGCTATAAGTGGTGGAAGACAAGATTATATAAATTATTTTTTGGGAGGAAGAGAAATAACGATTGAATTATCGAAAACTAAAAATCCTTCTTCGGATTATTTACCCACTTTGTGGGAATATAATTATAGGTCTTTGCTAAACTTTATGAAACCTAGCCTATACGGAATATGCGGTATTATAAGTGATGCCGAAACAGGTGAACCATTAAAAGCAAAAATCAGAATACTGGAACATGATACCGATAGGTCTGAAATATTTTCGGAAGAAAGTTTAGGTAATTATCATCGAATGATAAATGCAGGAACATATAATATTGAAGTTATTTGTCAGGGCTATAGCAATAAAACAATTAATGATATTAATGTTTCAAACAATAATGCAACAATATTAGACATTGAATTAAACAAAGGAGTTAGTATGATAAAAAACAGCTCAAATGTTAAAAAGTATCTACATATTTATCCCAATCCATGCAATGATATTTTAAATATTGAGTTTAAATTAAAAACACTAAATAATGTAAGTATATCAATTATAAATCATAAGGGTATCATAATTGATTCTTACAAAGGAAATTTTCAATTAGGTGTGAATAATATAAAAATTAATACAACAAGTTTTGACAAAGGAATATATATAGTAGTTCTTAAATCAAACAATAAAATATATCATGAACTCATTATTAATATATAACAATTAATAATTTATGTGTAATTTCGCATAAAAAGTATGTCGCATATATGTTAATATTTGTTGTTTTAATATTTGAGTCGTGCAAAAAGAAAGACAGCTATATTGAATAATTTAGTATTTGAACCAGATTAATCTATTTTTAGCATATCAATTTTTAATGTTAAATAGTTACAATTTTTTTTAAAATGTAAACTATTGTTATAATAAATTTTTTAAAATTATTATAAATCAAAAAGTTAAAAAATATAGAATAAAATAATTGAAAATATTGTTGAAAAATATTTAAACATTTTTTACTATTGTATGTTGATTTTAAATTATAGAAGTATGTATGAGTATAAATTAATTGCTACATTTAATAAATTGAAAATCAACAATAATAAAATTTATAAAAGGTTGAATACAAAAAGTTGAGAATTATAAAAACATAAGTAACAAAAATGGCTAGTAAAGCCAAATTATTATATAAATATTTAATTATTAAAATTATAGTAACATGAAAAATTTTATTAATATGCTTGTTATAACAATGATATTTAGTTTAATAAGCAATAATAGTATGTCGCAATCAAACAAAGCTTGGTGGGATGGTTTGAGTCCTGCATGGAAAAAGATAATTCAAAAGCAACAACTAAAAGGAAAAAATATAGACCCTAGTGAGGAGATGCTTGAACGAATTGTAACAATGAAGTATATTAATTGCTCTAATAATGCAGGTATAAAATCGTTGGAGGCTTTAAGTAAATTTAAGTTGCTGGAAAGGATTGATTGTCAGAATTGCAAAAATTTAACAAGTTTGAAAGGTGTTGAAAAATTAACTAATCTAAAAAAACTTAATTGCTCAAATAATGATGGAATAATAAGTCTGAAACCAATAATAAAATTGGTTGCACTCGAAGAACTTAATTGTGGTAACACTATGATTAAAAATTTAAGACCATTGTGGGATTTAGTAAACCTTAAAAAATTAGATTTACATTATACAACAATAAGTGATATTAAATTTCTAAAAAATCAAACATCAATATTAAAATTAGATGTGTCAGAAAATGAGTCATTGTATAGTATTGAGGGAGTTGAATATCTTAAAAACCTAACTGAGTTCAATTGTAGCGAGACTCAAATTGATAATTTATCGTTTCTTAAAGAACTAAAAAATTTAGAAACACTTAATTGTTCAAAAACTCAAGTAAGAACTTTGAGACCAATTCAAGGAATGAAAAGTCTCTCAGAGTTAGACTGTTCCGAAACACGTATAACAAGTCTTAAATACTTATTATCGAATACAAATTGGAGTATGATTTCATGTGGAAAAACAGATGTTGATCCAAAAAAAATGAAATCAATAGTTGCTGCTTTGAAAAAAATAAACTCTGATCCTGATAATTTAATTATTGATTATTAATAATTTATAGTATATTTAAAATAAACTTTACATAAATCAAAAGTGTAAAGTTTATTTTTGAAACATACTTAATATATTAAGGTCTTTGACCTTTATAATGTTGTATACGCATGATATAAGAATCTAAAAGCTAAAAATTCACTCCTTATTTTATATTATACTATTTATCAAGCGTAAGCAAACTTTTAACTTTTCACTCTTATCTTATTAAAAGAGCATATATTAGTCAATAATTTTAAACTCAACTCTACGATTTTTTGCTCTGTTTGTCCTACTATTGTTTGATACTAATGATTTTGACTTGCCATATCCTATTGCTTTTACTCTATTTGCGGGAATTCCTTTAGAAATAATATAATCGGTACAAATTTTTGCTCTATTTTTAGATATTCTTTTGTTAATTTTTTTGCTACCAATATTATCCGAATGACCAGCTAAGCACCCATACAAAAGTTTTTACCTATTTAGTATAGAGCTTAAGGTCTTCGACCTATTTAATGTGGCTTACGCATTTTTGCAAACTACTGTTATATTGTTTATTATATGAAAATAAATGCCAAAAAAACTTTTGAAAAAATAAAAATATGATTTTAAGTATTTTACTATTTATATCAAGTTATGTTATATTGCTTATTGAACCTTTATCGGCAGTTCAGCTTATTGCTGCTGGAGTATTTATAATATCAGGAGTTTTTAATCTTTTGAAACGCACACATCTTACTTATGTTTTGGTAAATCCAATAACCGGACAAGTTTATATTGGTCGAACAAGTGGATTTGGCGAACCTGCAAAAATACTAAAAAGACGAATGTATGGACATCGTTATATTAAAAAAGGATTTATAAATCCGATGATTGATAAGGCAATACAAGGATTAAATGCATATGCTTCTATTCGTGGACGCGAACAGCAATTAATTGATTATTATGGAGGAATAGGACACTCAGAAGTTGCAAATAGAAGCCGTGGTGTAAGTAAAACAAACAAACGTAGATATAGGTATCAGAGGTTTTCAGATAAATATTTTGGAAATTTAGCTAAGTTTACAGGCAATAAATTAAAAGAAAAAAAATGAAACTAACAGAAAAACAACAGCAAAAAATTTTGTTTTTGTATGAATGGAATATGACAATAATGGAATATTATGATTTTTTGCAACCCGAACTTGATTATGATTGGAGAGATGATTTTGAAGAACCTAAAATGACAAAAAGTGATTTAGAAAGTTGGCAAATGGCATATAATGATAGTCTTGAAATGATACAAGACCTCGACCCAAAGCAATACAAAAAACTTG
>JAOZVK010000441.1 GCA_029938185.1 Bacteroidales bacterium
TTTTGCCCTGAAAGGGCATAAGCATTAACATGGGGCAACGCCCTATGTCTAAATACATTCGCAAGCAAAAATGCCCTGAAAAGGCAAAAGCAATACAAAAAAAAAAGAATAAAATTAGAACTAATAATATTTTGTAAATTATTAGTTTTTATAAGCCCAGATGCATGCTATAATTCAAACACTAATTCTAAAAAAACGGAAAAACTTTTGTCATAATACATAAATAAAAGGTTACAAATATATTCATTTTTTTTAAAAACTATAAATAATAAAACTGCCATTATGACATTTATTACTGAAATAAAATCAAATAAATAATGACCAAACAGTCAGATTTGCATATAAAACATAAAAAAAACAAGTGGCATAATCATTGATAAAAAATTAGAAATTTAATTAAAGAAACTAATATATTATTTAACTTATAAACACAAATACAAAAATGGGAAAAATTATAGGGATTGACTTAGGAACAACAAATTCATGTGTATCTGTAATGGAAGGCAACGAGCCAGTTGTAATTCCAAACAGCGAAGGAAAAAGAACAACACCTTCAATGGTTGCTTTTATTGATGGAGGCGAAAGAAAAGTTGGAGATCCTGCAAAAAGACAAGCCATAACTAATCCTGTAAATACAATATTTTCGATAAAAAGATTTATGGGTGAAACTTTTGATAAGGTAACTGTAGAAACAGGAAGAGTGCCTTACAAAGTTGTTAAAGGTAAAAACAATACACCTAGAGTGTTAATAAACGATAGAGAATACTCGCCTCAAGAAATTTCAGCTATTATTCTTCAAAAAATGAAAAAAACAGCCGAAGATTATTTAGGACAAGAAGTAACAGAAGCAGTTATAACTGTACCTGCATATTTTTCAGATTCGCAAAGACAAGCAACAAAAGAAGCTGGCGAAATTGCAGGACTTACTGTTAGAAGAATTATAAACGAGCCTACAGCTGCTTCATTAGCATATGGTTTAGACAAATCGACTAAAGATAAAAACATAGCAGTTTTTGATTTAGGTGGTGGAACTTTTGATATATCAGTATTAGAACTAGGTGAAGGTATCTTTGAAGTAAAATCAACTAATGGCGATACTCATTTGGGTGGAGACGATTTTGACCAAGTAATAATTGACTGGTTAGCTGCCGAATTTAAAAAAGATGAAAATCTTGATTTAAGAAAAGACCCAATGGCTCTTCAAAGACTAAAAGAAGCTGCCGAAAAAGCAAAAATAGAATTATCAAGCAGTACATCTACCGAAATAAATTTACCTTATATAATGCCTGTTGATGGAATTCCAAAACATTTGGTTAAAACATTAACAAGAGCTAAATTTGAGCAACTTGCTGATACTTTAATTCAAAGAGTTCTGGGACCTTGTAAATCAGCTGTAAAAGATTCAGGTTTATCAACAGCCGAAATAGACGAAGTAATATTAGTAGGCGGTTCAACACGTATGCCAGCTATACAAGAAATAGTGAAAAAATTTTTTGGTAAAGCTCCATCAAAAGGTGTTAATCCTGACGAGGTTGTTGCTGTTGGTGCTGCAATACAAGGTGGTGTATTAACAGGTGAAGTTAAAGATATTCTATTGTTAGATGTAACTCCATTATCTTTGGGAATTGAAACAATGGGCAGTGTTATGACAAAACTAATTGACGCAAACACTACTATACCTGTAAAAAAATCGGAAACTTTTACAACAGCTGCCGACAATCAACCATCAGTAGAAATACATATTCTTCAAGGCGAAAGACCAATGGCAAGAGATAACAAAACTATTGGTAGATTTCATTTAGATAGTATTCCTCCTGCTCCAAGAGGTGTTCCTCAAGTAGAAGTAACTTTTGATATTGATGCTAATGGTATTTTAAATGTATCGGCAAAAGATAAAGGTACAGGAAAAGAACAAACAATTAGAATTGAAGCATCATCAGGCTTATCAGATGAAGAAGTACAAAGAATGAAAGATGAAGCTGCCGCTAATGCAGAAACAGATAAAGGTGAAAAAGAAAAAATTGACAAACTAAATGGCGCTGATAGTTTAATTTTTCAAACCGAAAAACAACTAAAAGAATTTGGAGATAAATTACCTGCGGATAAAAAAGAGCCAATTGAAGCTGCTTTAAATAAACTTAAAGAAGCACATAAATCTAAAGATATTGCAGCAATTGATGCAGCTTCGGCAGAATTAAATACTATATTTCAGGCTGCTTCACAAGAAATGTATAATCAAGGACAACAACAGCAGCAAGGTGCTAATTTTCAAGATGCTAATTTTAACAACCCAAATAATCCTGATGATAAAAAATCAGATGATAAGAAAGACGATGGAGAAGTAACAGATGTTGATTTTGAGGAAGTTAAATAATTTTATAATTACTGATATCTAAAGCCCCTTTATGGGGCTTTTTTATTTTATAATAAAAAATAAAAAATAAAAAAATATGGACTGAATATTGTAGTCTGATAAAAAACATATATATTTACATGATTATTAAAATCGGACAATGATGAAATAGTAATACATTTTATTTATAAGTATTCTATACAAAAATTATCACCTTTTTTTGTATAAAGCTTAGTACTTGAAATTCAGTTGATTTATGTATCATTCGTGAACAACATTAAATAGATTGGAAACCTTGTTTTAATATTTAAGTAATAAAAGGTTTTTCTAAAAAAAACCAATAATATGTCATCAATGTAAAAAAATATTATTAAGCTTAAAGTTTTAATATGAATACTAAAAAATATCTAAAACTTGCAATAGAACTATTAGAAAGAGTTAAATTTAATGATATAGAATATGTATATAGAAGACAATTTACAGATTCTATTACAGAAAAAATATTAACTCTTGCTGAAACAAATTTGCAACAAAATGTAAATAAAACTGTTATCCAGAAAAGGATTTACTTTATTATGGTTGAAGGATTACAAAATGTAATAAGACATCAGGAAGCTAAAGTAAATCAAGACTCTGAAAATAAAGGTATTTTTATTATACAAAAAATAGAAGACAACTATTTAATATCAACAGGAAATTTAATTGATAACAATCAAATTGAAGCACTAAACTCGAAACTAAAAGTTATTAATAGTTTAAACAAAGTTGAGCTTAAGGCATATTATAAAAAAATATTAACAAACGAAGAGATTTCTGAAAAAGGTGGAGCAGGATTAGGTTTAATAGAAATGGCTAGAAAGTCAGGTAATAAATTACAATATGAATTTTATAAATTAGATGAAAAACATTCATATTTTTATCAACAAACAGAAATTTTGGCAAAAAAAAATGCTCCCCCTAATGCTGACTCCGAAACAAATAATAGTTTGGATAATGTAAAAAAGTTGCATTTAATACTAAAAAAAGAAAATATTTTGATTAACTTTAACGGAGGATTTAATCAAGAAAACCTTATAAATTTATTATCAATAATTAAAGACCAAGGAAGAAGCAAAAGTAAATCTCGAAAGTTGTATAAATTGATTGTGGAATTAATACAAAATATTATAAAACACGGCTATAAACCTAATCCTGATGTTAATTTTACTCCAGGCATCTTCTTTTTATCAGAAAAAAAGGATTGTTTCTATTTGATTACAGCCAATTTTATAAAAAATGAAATTGTAGATAAGCTTAAAAGTAAATTAGACTATATTAATAATCTTAATATGAAAGAATTAAGTAAATTTTACAACGAAGTTTTACTTAATTTTGACGAATATGATTCAAAAAGAACAGGTTTAGGATTTATAGACATGAAATTAAAAAGTAATAATAATATAAATTATTACTTTGAAAACAAAGATGATAAAAAGTCAAATCTTGTTTTGCAGATAACTTTAAAAAAATAATTTTAGATATGGACGCACTTAACATTGTAGAAACTCAAGATACACCGGGTATTATATTAGATAAAGAAAATAGCGTGTTTGAAATAACAAAAAACTCATTGCCAGAAGATGCCGTAGAGTTTTATTCTCCTGCACTATATTGGCTCGAAAAATATGCCGATTCATCAAACGAAAAAACTGTTTTTGAATTTAAACTAGACTATTTTAATACAGCATCATCAAAGCAAATAATAAAAATAATGCTATTGCTCGAAAGAGTATCAGAATTTAGTGATGTACTAGTAAAATGGTATTATAGTAGCATAGATGAAGATATGCAAGCAATGGGTGAAAGATATAGAGATATAGTGCAATTAAATTTTGAATTTATAGAAGTTGAAGAAGAATAGGCTTTTCGAGCTTTTTTATGTTTCTCGTGCATAATAATAATTAATTGCATATTAGTATAAAGCAACAAATAAGTACTGTTACAAAAGTTTTTCTATATTCGCATTTATCCAATCAACTGTAATTCATCTGTATACAAAAATGCGTAAGCCACATTAAATAGGTCGAAGACCTTAAGCTATACTTTAATAAAAAAAAAAAATGAATAAACTTAGTCATGTTGATAAACAAGGTAAGGCAAGCATGGTTGATGTCGGACATAAACCAATTCAAACACGAATAGCTAAAGCCCAAGGTCATATCACCCTAAATGAAAATACAATAAAACTAATAAAAGAAAATAGTATAAAGAAGGGAGATGTCTTGAGAATTGCTGAAATTGCAGGAATTCTAGGTGCCAAAAAAACAAGTGAGTTGATTCCATTATGTCACCCACTACAAATTACAAAGGTAAAAATAAACGCTGAAATTGATTCGACTGGTGTAATGGTTTATAGTGAATTAAAATGTATTGGACAAACAGGAATAGAAATGGAAGCTTTAACAGGTGTTAGTATAGCATTATTAACAATTTATGATATGTGTAAAGCAGTTGATAAAAACATGATTATAGACTATACTAAGCTAATATCTAAAGTGAAAAAAGATTTTTGACGAAAAAATTTGTAAGACTACTGTATTAAGACATAAATTGCTTAAGTTTATAAATGTAATAATTTGACA
>JAOZVK010000442.1 GCA_029938185.1 Bacteroidales bacterium
GTTGCTGTTATAAAAAAAATAATTACACATTTTGAAAACAAAGTTACACGATTTTGGTTTGGAGAAGGTAAAAAATATGGCTCAATAATTCCTGTGCTTGACTTACCAAAAAAATCTTATTATCTTTTTGCAATGTGGACTTATGGTAAAATTGAGATATATTTTCAATGGAACAAAAATAAAAAGCCTTTTGATAAGGGCAATTAATAAAAACATCACGAATTATTTTTTTTCTAATTTATAAAGTAGATAATATATTTATTATTAAACTAAAAATAATAATTTTGCATTTTACATTGTTACAATAAATAATTATAAATATGAAATCAATAAAAATACGAAACCTACGAAGTATAAAAAACAGTGGGAATATTACATTAAATGCTATAAATGTTTTATTGGGACAAAATAATTCTGGAAAAAGCACCTTTTTAAGATTATTTCCTTTGCTAAAACAAAGTATTGAAGCAAGAACAAGAGGTCCTATATTGTGGTTTGGTGATTATGTAGATTTTGGTGATTTTAATACAGCTGTAAGTAAAGGAGAAAAGGAAATGTCTTTTCAATTTGAATTTGAAATCCCTGACAACCACAACCAACGAAGATTTTATCCTGGAAGAATGATTAATCTTCATGAAAACACTACCTTTAACCTAACACTTATGATGAAAAGTAGTGGGGAAAATAAAACATATGTAAGTCAATTAATCCTAACTTTTTTTGACCAGAAAACAGAAATATCATTTGATGCCAACGGAAAAACAATTAATTTCTTAGTAAATAACGAAGATTTTACAGATATGTTTAAAAATATGGAAGCTATTTTACGTAATGGCATTGTTCCATATTTAGCTGTCCCTTTAAAAGAACGTCATTCATTAAAAAATGAATACGATATTTTAGATGAGATAATAAAATTCCTCAAACAAAGATTAAGAGCAAATACAAAAATAAATACAATTGAAAGTATTATTGCCAATTCAGGAATAGGTTCAAACAAAACTGTATATAATAAAATACTTAAAGAAGCAACTAAATATTCTAAAACATGGGAAAATAAAGTAAAAACATGGAATACCGAAAATGTTGATTTTATCAAATATAAAAATTTAATAATTGCTCTGAATTATCAAGGATTATTAACAATAATTGATGAATATTTAGTAACATCTATTCGTAATTTCCATTATATAAAACCATTAAGAGCAACAGCTGAACGTTTTCACAGGAGACAAGACCTAGCTGTTTCAGAAGTTGATGCACAAGGTAGTAATTTAGCAATGTTTATAGATAACTTAACATTACGAAAACGAGAAGAATTCCAAGAATGGGTAAAAGAAGCATTTGGCTTTTATCCTTCCATTAAAACTGTTGAAAGGCATGTTTCCTTACGATTAATTGATGCAAAAACCAATAATGATTTTAATATTGCAGACCGTGGTTTTGGATTTTCACAAATTTTGCCAATAATAACACAATTGTGGTCAATAATTGATGAAAGCAAGAGATTTAGGCAGCGATATAATGTTCCTATAATTCTTGCAATAGAACAGCCCGAATTGCATTTACACCCAGCCTTACAAGCTAAATTAATTGATTGTTTTACCGAAACAATTAAGCTTGCAAGAAAAAAGATAGTAGAACTTAAAATAATTATTGAAACACATAGTCAAACAATTGTAAATTATATCGGACATAAAATAGCAGATAACGATTTTTCAGAAAAAGATGTTTCCATTGTGCTATTTGAATTTAAAGATAATTCAAATGATAGTTTTGTTAAACTTAGTAATTATAATAAACAAGGCTTTCTTGAAAATTGGCCAATCGGATTTTTTGAACCCAAATAAAAATTAATTTATTATGCTATTTTACATATCACCCCAAATAATCTCTTCATTAATTGACAATCCAGAGAATAAAAGAATTATTGATGCAATTGACAATTTAGCTTTTTCAAGAAGGAATGGTTATCATTTATTAACAGCAGATTACAGTGACCTGAAAATTTTAAAAAGTTTTGAGAAATTAGAAAGAAAAACCCTTTCTGTTTTTAATTTTATTTTTCAAACATGGTCTGAAATAGGCAGTTTAAAAAATCAATTTAAGAATTATGTTGAAATTGTCCTTGAACCAAACATTCTTGACATTAAAAATGAAAATGGAAAGAAAATAATTTTACTTTCAATTGATTATATTCAGAATTTTGAACTATTAAATAAAACAAAAATCTTAGCAGAAAACCAAGAAGAAATAGATTTTTATATTTTTATAAGCAATCTTTATAAAAACAAAAAAGGTTTCAGACATATACCATTAAATTATTATCCTCTAATGGGTGGTGGTGATACTACTGCACAAGTATTTAAAACAGAAAAAGCTCAAAAAAAATCATTTTGTTTATGTTTTGCAGACAAGGATATTAAGTATCCAAACTGTGAAATTGGACAAACATTAAAAAAAATTGAAACAGAAAATGAAATTCCAATACCATTATGTGAATTATTACCTATAAATGTTCGTGAAATAGAAAATCTTATCCCTTTAAAACTGGTAGAAAAAGCTTGCCAAGATTTTAATCATAAAAAAGGATATGAGTTTATTATAAAAATGAAAGATGCTAATTTAGACGAAGGCATTAAATATCTTGACTTTAAAAAAGGTATCTCATTGAAAAAATTTATTGAATTAAAAAATACAGAGTATTTACAATTTCTAAAAGAAATCTTAACAAAAACTAATTTATTAACTGAAATAGATTTTGATAAAAATAGAGAAATTATAAAGACGGAATTAAACTATTCTTTTGCTAAAATTCAGGATATAAAAACTAATAATGAGCAAATAAACATCGACTTTTTCAATGAAACCAATATCATATATGGAATGGGTGATAATTTATTAAATAGATTAATGAATGAAAACTTAAATAATGAAATAATTACAGATAGTGATTTATTACAGTTCCAATTGGAAGAATGGATTAAAATTGGTGAATATATCACTTTTTGGACTTGTAGTGGCTCACATATTGCAAGCTAATGACAATTAAGCCCTTATCATTGTGCTGGTTGTCATTTTTTCTGTTTTTTGTTTCGCCTACGGCTCACAAAAAATAAAAAAAACGCCACTAGCACATTCACGATAAAATAGAAAAACGCAAAGAATTATTACAAAAATTAAACACAATAGAAAACCTAAATATTCCTGAAAATAAAATAGATAAAAGACCTTCGTTTCCGATAAAACTATTAGAAAAACAATCTGAGTTTGATAAATTTATTCAAGTTTTTGATTGGTTTTTAAATGAAATTGAAAAATAAATTAACTTTGTCAAATTGTATTTCATTAAAATAAATAATTATGCAAGGACACATAAAAACATTAAGAATACAAAATTTTAAATCAATAAAAAATATACAGATAGATAATTTCAGTCGTATAAATTTATTTATAGGAAAACCTAATGTCGGAAAATCAAACTTATTGGAAGCATTAAGTCTTTTTAGTATTCCGTATTACAAACAAAATACAAACAAAAAAATTTCTAATTTTATCAGATTAGAAAATGAAGCAGAACTTTTTTTTGACGGCAATATTGAGAATGAAATTTCAATAAAAACAAATATTGCAAACTGTATAATAAAATATTCTAAGATTTTAGGATTGGATTTAGAAAATAATAGCATTGGTTGGGCGAATTTAAGAACGTTACTAATTGAAATTCAGCATCCGGTAAGCAAAGAAAAAATACAATTTTCACTTGATGACAAATTAAATATAAAGTCAGATGCGAAAAAAAATATTGAATTTCCTGTTAAAAGATATTTATTTGCACCTAATGCAAAGACTAAAAAATCGAATATTCCTTTTTTAATTCCGCCGACAGGAACTAATTTAATGACTATCATAGAGCAAAATAAAGAACTCAAAAATGAATTAATAAATATTTTTTCGGAATACGGTTTAAATATTGTTTTTGATAAAGCAAGTCAAACTTTGAAAATTTTGAAAAAAAACAGAGAAAATGACTTGTTTTTAATACCATACAACTCAATAGCAGATACCCTACAACGAATAATATTTTACAAAAGTGCAATAGTGTCAAATAAAAATTCCATTCTTTTATTTGAAGAACCCGAAGCTCATTCATTTCCGCCATACATTGTTCACATAACGCAGGAAATAATACATTCTGTTAGTAATCAATTTTTTATATCAACTCATAGTCCGTATATTGTTAATGACTTTTTAGAAAATTGCAGAGAAGATTTGTCTATATTTTCAACAGATTTTAAAAATGGAGAAACTGTTATCAGACAATTAACAAAAGACGAAATATACGATATATACCAATATGGTGTAGATTTATTTGCTAACAATGAAAGCTATTTGTAATTATGATAGATTTATCAATAATACCCGAATGCTATATTGACACAAATCTTATAGAAACAATAGTTCCGACAATAAGGGGATACAATCATCAAAAAGGTGCTGGAACGGTAACAAAGCTTATGCAAAGTAAATTAAGTGACAAATTTGCAGTAGGTATTGTAGATAAAGATAAAAAGCAATTAAAATATGTAGAAGAATTTGACCTCAAAATTGATATTGGAGATTTATTATTATTCAAACATAAAAACTCACAAAAACATTATTACTTGATTTTTATAAATCCCGCTATGGAAAAGTGGATTATGAAAAATGCCGATGAAGTTGGAATATCATTACAAGACTACGGATTATCCGATAATTTAAGCGAATTTACCAAAACAACAAAAAAAGTAACAAGCAAAAAAGACAAAACTTTCAAAAAATTATTTCGAGACCTAAAAATACGTAATCCAAAAAATATTGAGATATTAACAAACTGGATAAAATATTTAAAAGAAAATCCGTATAATGTAGATATTAACGAAATCCGAAAAATGACAGAAATATAATGCCTATATCATTGTGCTGGTTGTCAT
>JAOZVK010000003.1 GCA_029938185.1 Bacteroidales bacterium
AGGATTTTAAACATGTAAATCCTGTTAATCCTGTCTAAATAATACTAAAGAAACATACGTCTTGTTACACTAATGTATTTTAGAATTTTTCATAATCATCATCAACGTCCTGAGACATTTTTAAATCAATTCCGTCGTTTTCAACAAGATTAGCTTCCTTATTTAAATTTGATACTGGTGTATTTGACTTAATACTGGTATTTAATGAGTATTCTTGTTTCTCAAATTTGAAATAACTAATAATTTCTTTTAATTGTTCAGCCTGTGCTGAAAGTTCTTCCGCATTGCTTGCCATTTCTTCACTTGATGCAGCATTTTGTTGGGTTATATTATTCAGTTGTTGAACAGAACTATTTACTTGATTTGCTCCATTAGTTTGTTCAGTAATTGATGCAGAAATTTCTTGAACAAGCTGTGTCGTTTTTTGAACTTGCGGTAACATTTCAGTAAGTTTTTGATTTGTTTTTTCGGTTGCAATAAGTGATTTTTTAGCAAAACCAACAATTTCATTTGCCGCCTTTCTACTTCTCTCAGCAAGTTTTTGTACTTCGTTAGCTACAACAGCAAATCCTTTTCCATGCTTACCTGCACGTGCAGCTTCTACTGCTGCATTCAAAGCCAGAATATTGGTTTGAAAAGCTATATCATTTACAATTTGTATTTTTTCTGAAATTTGTTTATTCATTTCAACCGCTTCCAATGATTGATTACTTACCTCCCTGATACTCTTACTTGCCAATTTTGATATTTTTTCGGTTTCCAAAGAGCTATCTGAGTTTTGTTGAAAAGAAGATGTCATTTCCTCAACAGTTGATGATACTTCTTCAACAGATGAAGCTTGTTCGCTAGTGGCTGAAGATAAATCTTGAGAACCATTGTTAAGTTGTTCCGATGCTGAAGCTATCTGTAACGAAGCATTACGAATTTTAGTTACGATATTTTTAAGATTTACTGACATATTAAGCATTGAATGATAAATTCCCACACTACGATTATCTATTTGATAGTTTCCAGTAAGGTCTCCTTCTGAAATCTTTTTTGTAATTTTGGCAACTACATCTGGTTCGCCTCCAAGCTGTAACATAGTTCTATTGGTTACAATAATAATTATTAGTAGTGAAATAATTATAGCAAGTAAGGTAAATACTATCAATATACTTTTTGTTAAAGTTGCGGTACTTTCTGCATCTATTTTACGTTGTTTTAATAACTCGGCTTCAGCATTAATAAAAACAGAAATCAAAGACCGTATTTTATCCATATATTGCTTTCCTTTTTTCTTAGCAAATTCAGAATATAAATCTTCCATTTTTGATGACTTCATTGCCGATTTATTTATTGTTATTGCTTTTTCTGCATAACTATTTATCCATATATTAGCAGCATTTTGTACTGATTGTCTTATATTGTAACTATCAAAATGTTTGTTAAGTTGTGATTTAGCACTATAGTAAGGTTCAAGATATTCTTCTTTATTGTTCAATAAAAAACCTCTTAGCCCAGTTTCCATATTAATCATATCTATAATGATTTGGTTTTGTGCTCCTTGCGAAAGCCCCGATGAAGCAACAAGATTTTGTATATTGTCCATGTTACGCTTTCCATTCCCAGATGCTATTAAATTAAATAATTCAACTCTATAATCTTCGCCAGCTTTAATATTCTTTCGTAAACTAATATATTTATTGGCAAGCTTGCTTTTCCATAAATTGGCTTGCTGTTCTATTTCGTTAAGACGTACCACCTGAGTAGAATTATCATTTACAATAATTTTCATTTTGCCAATAAGGGTAGTAAAGTTACTGCTACCATTTTTGTAGGGTTCCAAAAATTCGTCTTCTCCTGTAACGGCAAAGCCACGCATTCCTGTTTCTTGATCAATCATATACATTAGCAGTTCATTTCCGTTATCAATTACTCTATAGGTGTGTTCAACCAATTTTGAGTTTTTTAATAACGAGTTAATACTGAAAAATACAACAACTGCAATAAAAAACATTAATGATAATGCAATAATATTAGGAATTAATAATTGTGTTCTAAGTTTTAGTTTCATAATATTAAATTTTAAATGTTTAAGATTTTTAAGTTTGCAAAACAAGATATACTAAAAGTATGCCGAAAATTTAAAGTTCTAAAAATCAGAATAATACATCCGTCCTTTTAATTGTTACTGAATTGGCATGTATCCATAAAATTTCTGTGTGTGCTTAATCATATTAAATATAAAAATGTTAAATAACTTCGATGCAATTAATAAAAAGCCACACTGTGACTTTCCCAGTTATAAATACTTATTAAGCCGAAAAATTTTTGTAAAACTACTTATAATTTCTGGTATTTTTTGCACAAGTAAGAGTCTATTTCAGATTTAAACTTTGTAAGTAGGTCGATATACAAAAACGACACTTTTGTTTTTTATATTATACTGTTTATTAAGTGTAAGCAAAATTGCTCATTATCCATTATTCATTGTTAATTACTTATATATGCTGATGTTTCAGTTTGAGCTTCATTTATATGCCTTTGATTTAATTTCTGCAATTCATCTTTTTTACGAAACCCTTTATAATCAACAGTATAATCAAGTAATTCAGATAATTTTTTTTGGTCTTCAATTTTATATGTTATCAGTCCTTGAATAGAAATTGTTTGAAAATCATTAGTTGATTCATTGAATAATCATTATAACATAAGTTCCACGCAAAAAATGCAAAGCATGATTTAATACTTTGCGTATTTTGCGTCAATCATTTAGCGTATTTTGCGTGAAATTTGTTAGTTCTTTTTTATGAACAAACCCTATAACACAATATTCAATATTTAAAATACCGTAAGATATGTTATAATAAAACTAAGTAGTCTTACAAAAGTTTTTAGGCATTTGTTTTTGTACAATTGACTACATAATAGTAACTTATAAAAATGCGAAAGCCACATTAAATAGGTCGAAGACCTTAATGTTTGTTTTGTAATTTTTTTTCTTAAAAATTTGTACATTATTTTTATAACAAAGTCTATTTCAATATTTACACACCCACATTTCGTTTCGCTATAGAGACTTATCAATAGGTTGTCATGATAGAGTTTTTATGAATACACTAATTACTAAATATTTGAAATATTAATAAAAATAATTTAATAGTTTAATTATCAAACAGTTTTAAGTTCGTAAAGTAGAATTATACAAAAAAAGAAAAAAAAGCGAAACAAAAAATACCAATCAAGTCAAACTTTAAGTTTTTGGCAAAAAAAAAGGTTATTTAAAACATATGAAAAAGATGAAGAGATAGCCTTAATAACATTATACGCAAATAAAGATATTTTTTTTAATAAAAATATTATTATATATTTGGATTTTAATATAACCTAAGAGATTATTTTTATATATAATTTTTTGCTTTTTTATTTATTGAAAACCAAAAATAAGTAATCTAACAAAAGCTTTTAGATGTTTGTAATTCATTATAATAACAATATGTTATAATGTTAATAAAATATATAAACAATATTAAATATTTCGATGACCTCTAAATCAAAAGTAAAATTATTTAGACCTAAACAACATAAATAAGGCTCAAAAAGCCATAAAACATAAATAAAAATGAACGAAATTGTAATCTACATAATAGTTTTTTTAGTTATTTCTGCAATAAGCTATTTTACTAAACCCAAAAAGAAGCCTCAGAAACAAGTTGAAGAAGATTCAGAGTCAAAATATTCATTATCTGAATTTGAAAAAATATTACAAAATACATATGGTGCAACAAAAGGATTTAAATCAAAAAATGAAGAAATTATAGAACAGTATGTTGAAAAAGATAAAGAAGAAAAGAAAGTTAATGAAGATGAAAAAGAACAAACAAAAGTAGATGAATATCATTCCGAAGACTCTTATTCTCAAAAGAAAGAATTTGATTTAAAACAAGCAATAATATATCAAACTATATTAGAACGAAAAGATTTTAACTAACATTAGTAAAGTTGGGCTTGTTGTTTTTTTAATTAACTGGAAATCAAAACAATCAACTTACTTGAGTAAGTAAGGTAAAAAAGGCTCGAAGAGTCTAAAAAATTGATATTTAATATTAAAGTGAAAATAAAATTGTGAAAAGTTATAAATAAAATCATAATTTATTTTTATATTTGCAATCTGAAAGAGTCCTAAATGAATTGGGATTCTTTTTTATTTTATAAAAAATCAAATAATCAAATAAAAATGTCAAAAATTTCATATTTAACACAAGAAGGATTAGATAATTTAAAAAACGAATTAAAACATTTAACAACTGTTGAAAGACCAAAAATATCGGAACAAATAGCCGAAGCAAGAGATAAAGGAGATTTATCGGAAAATGCAGAATATGACGCAGCCAAAGAAGCACAAGGATTACTCGAATTAAAAATTTCAAAACTTCAAGAAACTGTTAGAATGTCAAGATTGATTGATGAATCAAAAATTGATTCTTCAACAGTTCAAATATTAAATAAAGTTAAGATTAAAAACAGAAAAACCAATGCTGTAATGGAATACACATTAGTTTCTGAAAGCGAAGCGAATTTGAAAGCTCGTAAATTATCAATTGAAACACCTATAGCTAAGGGATTATTAGGAAAAAAAGTTGGAGATGTTGCGTATATTAAGGTACCATCGGGACTTATGGAATTTGTAATCTTGGATATTTCACTATAATACTATAAAAAATGGCAAGTATATTTACAAAAATAATAAAGGGAGAGTTTTCATCATATAAAATTGCTGAAAACGAAAATTATTATGCCTTTCTAGATATAAACCCTATTGTTAAAGGACATACACTGGTTGTTCCAAAAAAAGAAGTTGATTATATTTTCGATTTAGAAGATGATATTATTGCTGGAATGAATGTTTTTGCAAAAAAAATAGCAATAGCAATTAAGAAGGTAATTGATTGTAAGCGTGTGGGAGTCTTAGTATTAGGCTTGGAAGTTCCTCATGCCCATATACATTTAATTCCGTTTAATCATGAAACAGAACTTAATATAAAAAACCCAAAACTTAAATTTTCAAATGAAGAGTTTAAACAAATAGCTAAAAATATTAGCTCTTTTGTAAATTAATATTAATAATATCAGACTTGCTTGACCTAACAGGAAAGTCATCGACACCCTAATTCCATAAAAACCTAAACATTTACATATGTAGATATTTAGGTTTTTACAATATTCCATATATTATTTTCATATCCGTTTCAGGAAATTTTATTTGAGTTTCATTTAAAGTTTTACATAATTTTTTTAATGCAATATCATCTCGTTTTTTTGGTTGATGGTGAATATTTATATACAATATATATATTTGATTATCTACTTTGATATCAGTATTTTATTAAAAAAACTGAACAAAAGAGACCTTCTTTCCTTTGATTTTTTAGTAATTTTCTACACTATTGAGACAAGTGCTGTTTCAGCTCAGTATGCTATCATCTTAATAGTATCAATAAATTCAGAACTCACAAAAACAGTTCTCTTTTTCAAAAACAATCGCAAGTTAAAAGTTAATAAAGTTTACTTGAAAGTTATTCATAAACTAAAAAAATTAAATGTGGAATGTAAAAAATAAAATATTTCTATGATAACTAAAGTATTACTTTGAATATTATTCTGTATAATACGTTCTAAGGTCTTCGACCTATTTAACGTTGCTTACGCATCACACTAATACTCTAACAATATGTAATCTAACAAAATATAAATGTTGAAAAACTTTTGTAACAGTACTTACATTCAATATTCGATATTCTACATTTTATATTCGATATAAATCTTTCATTTTAATTTGTCTTTGTTTTTGTTCAATTTGACGCTTTTTGTGAGTTCTGTGTTTTGAGTCGGGGAATAATTTCTTAATTTATAGAAAAATGTCAACAGAATTGAAGGAAGGCTGTAATAGCCTGATTCAAACTCAAAAATATTATTATGTTTTATAATCCATTACTTAATAAGGCGAGTAAGCTGAGTAAAACTCCTGCATTTTCTACATCTAAGGTACAAAAAAATGTGATATGATACATGAAATAACAAATTTTATTAATTATTTAGAAGAAAGTGATATAAAAAATAACACAAATATTTTTTTAGAAAATTTATATTTAAAAGAGGGTTTGTATGTTTTTTTAGAGAAAGATGACGATGAACTCATTATAGGTGATGTTTTGAAAGTAGATAAAAAAACCGAAAAAAATAATTTGTATAATGAGTTTATGCAAAGATATTCTGTTACTGAAATGATTAGAAATAAAAGTCTCAATTCATCGGAGAAAATTTTTATAGAAATTGGAAGCCCTTTTGCAATTTCAATTTCGGGTAAAGGACAAAAAAAAGGAAGAATAAAAAAATTACAAGCAGCTGAAGCTTATTTTAAAGCAACTCAAAAATACATAGACAGCAAAGAGGAACAACATGTTGAATGGTTTGAAAATTTAAAATTCTATGTAAGAAACAAGATGTTTGATTTTTTGGATAGTCTCGAAGAGTATAAAAATCCAAAAGATAATTTTATGTTTTATTTTTTTATTAAAAAGCCTGAAATTAAGGATTATATTGGTTTTTATGATAAATATCTGAAAACAAAAGTGTTTTTATACGATTTGAAAAAAGATGAAACACATGGAATAAGTAATGACCTGAATGTATTTAATGTTAAAAAAGCATTTTTAAAACATAAATCGGCAACTTTTGATATAAACTACAAAATAACAGGTGAGGACGCAATGAAATTATACAAGTTTTTTCGATTGCAACAGAAAAATAAAATACTGCCAAACCCAATGCCCGTTTTTGTTGATAAAAATGAACTGACAACAGAAGCAGTAAAATTTTATAAAAAAGATCATAAAGAAATTATTGAACATCTTATTGACCAAAAAAAAGACGATTTACATAATTATTATCTTATATATTTTCAAAATAATTTGAAGGGTAGCAGAATTGTTGATTTGGATTTTGTGCCGGTTTTTAAGCATAAGCTTGAAAAAAACATAAAAATTGAAACTATTTTTAATACTTCAAAAAAAACTATTTTTTTCAAAAAAATTGAAACTGTTTTTGATTTTGAAAGTATAATTGTTTGTAAAATATTTAACAATAGTTTGGTTCAATATTCAAGCAAAAATAATAATTTTTCATTGAAATATTTTGATGAAATTGACAATAATCCAAAATATATTAGCTCAAATACTTATATTCAAATAATGAAATATCGTAAAGCATTTTACGATTTTATATACAAATCAAAACATCAGGCAATAACAAATATTATGTTTCAGGATATTATGCAAAGTTCAATTCTTGATGATATTAGACATGACGAATATAAACCGGATAAAAAAATTCACACAAAAGATATAGCAATTAAAGAAAAACTAAATATTTGGTTTAGTTTATTTAATTATTTTACTCATAAAAAAAAGACAGAAAATATGATTAATAAAACAGAACTACTTTTTGATAGACTAAAAACTATTGCTAAAAACAGCAAAGAAAGAATAAGGAATGAAGAAGAGTTTGCATTTGCTTCTGGACAATTGATTTGGAAATTATTAATTCAAAGCGAATCCTCTAATCGTACACATGCGATGTTAGAACCTTTTTTGCAAAAAACAGATGCAGAGCTATTTAAACAAGCAATTGCAAGAACTTATGAAATATATAAACATAAATTTACTATTTATTCTACAAAATATGAGTTTGATAAGATTATGAGCGAAGTTATGGGAATAGAAACTGAAACCAATATAAAAACACTTGTTCCGCTAATTTTAGCAGGATATTTTGCAGAAACAATTTTTAAAAAAAAAGATAACGAAGATAGTGAAAACAATTAATAATTTAAAAATATAATAAATCAGAAATATTATGACTACATTCAAAAACAGAGTATTCGGAGCGGTAATAGTAAAAGCCATAAATTCAAATTATAATGCAGATTTTACAAAACAACCACGCACTTTGCCCGATGGAAAAGTCTATGCTACTGACAAAGCATTTAAATTTACTGTCAGAAATTATTTAAAAGATATGTATTCGGGCGAAAAAATTTTCTTTTTCAAAACACTTAATGAAAATCAAAATCCAAGAACTTTGGATGATACTTACGAATTTCATTTCGATAAATTTCCTAAAAAAATATTAAAAAATGATGTTACAAAAAATCTTTTAAGCTGTATTGATGTTCGCTTTTTCGGAGCCACTTATGCAGGAAAAACTAATGTATCAATTCACGGACCGGTGCAAATAAATCATGGTGTAAATATATGGCACGAAAATAATATTTATTCCGAACAAATTACAAGTCCGTTTGCAAACAATTCAAGTAAAAAAGAAGCTGAAAGCGGAATGACCACAATCGGACGTGATACAAAATTACAAGAAGGACATTATTTACATCATTTTTCAGTAAATCCATTAAATATTGAAAAATTAATTGATAATGCACAAGAATTAACAAAGGAGGACATCAACAAATTAAAAGAAGCCATGCGATTAGGTGCAACCTACTACGACAGCACTTCAAAAGCTGGAACCGAAAACGAACTTATGATTTGGGTACAACTCAACAAAAATTCAAAATTGGTTTTGCCTAATTTTTCTCAGTTAGTTGAAATGAAAAAAGAAAAAAAAGACGAAAAAGTAGTTTTGGATTTAGAAACTTTAAATGCAAAACTAAAAAAATATTCTAGTGACATTGAAAAAATAGAAATTTATTGTAATGGAGCTTCTATTAAAATCGAAAATTTACCAGAAAATATAAAATTATATGATTTGTAAAGATTTAGAAAGATTTATTTTTATTTTACCTTTCATAGTATTATTTTTGACGATTACGTATAGGTATAATACTACAAAAGGTAAAAATTAATTATGGCAACAGTTGATAATATACTACTGAAAGATATAACTTTCTCTGGTCTTGATATATTCACTTTGGAAAATCTATTTGAAATTTCATCACTATCTCACAAATCGACAGAAATTGCTTTACGTTTATTGAACGACAACGATTTAATTCTAAAAATTGAAAAGGGAAAATATTGCAAATTTGATTTCAAAGATGAACTTGTAATTGGCAATTTTTTGAGCAGAGACGGAGGAATTGCTTATTGGACAGCAATGAATTACCACGGTCTGACAGAGCAAATTTCAAATACTATTTTTGTTCAAACATCTTATAAAAAACCAAGAAAGACAATTTTTGGAACTAAATATGTTTTTGTTCAAATAAAACCTGAAAAATTAACAGGATACAAAACCTTAGGATACGGTAATCACCAGTACAGAATAAGTGATTTAGAAAAAACTATTGTGGATTGTTTTGATTTGCCAAATCATTCAGGTGGTTATCCAGAAGTTATCAAAGCCTTTGCCAATGCTGATATAAAAGCAAGAAAATTAGTAAGATACTGCAAAGCAATCAACAATATCTCTGTTGTAAAACGTTTAGCTTATCTTACTGAATTGTTATGTAAAAAAAATATGGAGTATTTTATAGATTATGCTTTGTCAGTAAGAAATAAAAAATACAATTTATTTGAACATAATGGAGAACAAAAAGGTAAAGGACTAAAAAAATGGCGATTGATTTTAAATATGAACGATGATGAAATTCTTGAAATTGCAAATTCATAGTTAAGTACTGTTATAAAGGTTTTTCGACATTTACTTATTCATAACTTACTGATTAAATTATCTTTGTAAGGTCTTCGACCTATTTAATATTGCTTACGCAAGATATATAATAAACGGTATTTCAAAAAGTAAGCTCAATACTAAATAGGTAAAAACTTTTGTATGGGTGCTTACTAATGCGTAAACAACTATAAATAGGTCGAAGACCTTAAAACTAAAATACTAAGAACAAATGATAGAACAAAGAGAAATATTTGAACATAATGAAAGCCTCGGAGTACCACCTACAACAATTGATAAAGATTGGATACTTGGTCATTTTTTAAATGCAATGTTCCAATTTGAAGACATAAAGCACAATTTTGTTTTCAAAGGCGGTACATGCTTGAAGAAAGGTTATTTTCCAGATTATAGATTTTCTGAAGATTTGGATTTTACCCTTTTGGATAATCAATTTTTAGTTGATAAAAAACTAATAAATAAACTCATCAAACTTACTACACAAAATAGTGCTGCAAAGTTCTATTGTGAAAGTATAAAGGAGCAAATATATAAAGATATTAAACAAGGATATGAAGTGATAATTAAGTTTTGGGGTGCCAACCATAAACCGAATCAAAGACCATTACCACCAAAACGTTGGCAAACAAAAATTAAATTAGATATTAATTTTACTGAAAAGTTACTTTGTGTTCCTTTACTTAAAAAAATTATACATCCTTTATTCTGATGAAATCAAAATTACGAGTTCTGTTCCTACTTATTCATATTTTGAGATTGTAGCAGAAAAACTTCGTACACTTGTACAAAGAAATCGTCCAAGAGATGTCTATGATAATTGGTACTTTTCCAATAATATAAAATCGAAAGATTTTATTGAAATTAGAAAAATATTGATGGAGAAAGCCAAAAATAAGGATGTAAATATTTCGAATGTAAATCAATTTGTAAATGATAAAAAGAGGAAAAAAAATAAACGTGCATGGGAAAGTAGCTTAAAACATCAAATTTCTGAAAAAAATCTTCCTGAATTTGATATTGCTTATGATAATTTATATCCATTTATAAAAAATATTTTAAACTCTTAAAAAAATGCAAAAACTAATATCAATAGATTTATATGCAGATTTTGGAATGTTAAAAAAGCCTGATACTAACGAGCCTGTTTACTTAACATTTAATATGCTACATAAACCTGCCTTGCTCGGAATTTTGGGTGCAATAATAGGATTAGAAGGTTTTAAAGAAAAAGGAAAATTGCCCGAATATTATGAAAAACTAAAAGATTTAAAAATAGGAATTGAACCCTTGAAACATGAAAACGGAAATTTTCAAAAAACTACTTTAAAATACAATAATGCAACAGGCTTTGCAAATAAAGCTGATGGAAATTCAGGTGCAACTCTAAATATTGAAGAACAATTTTTAATTGCCCCAGCATATCGTTGTTATTTTTTATTGAATACTGAAAATAATAATCATCAAAAAATTGACACAAATTTATCAAATTATTATGCAGAGTTTTTGCCTTATCTTGGAAAAAATGAATTTTCTGTTTGGTGGGAGGATTATCGTGAATATAATGAAACCAAGGATTTTAATTTTTCAAAAGAATATAAAATTGGAAGTCTCTTTTATAAAAATGAAGCTGTAAGTAATCATATTGCAAAAGCGATAGGAAGGGCAATGAGAAAAGAATTAAAAAACAGATTTGTATATTTTGAACGGCTTCCTGTTTTTTATAATGAAATACTTTTTCAATATGAATACAATGATTTTGTTTATACAAATGCACGTTTTAACGAAAAACTAAAAATTGAAAAACTAAAAATTATTGATAATCAAACTTTAATTCAATTGTTTTAAGTCTACTTTACAAACATAAAACTACTTGATAATTAACACATTCACAAAGTCCCATCGGGACGACCTATTGATAGCCCCGTATGTAGCAAAGCCAAATGCGGGGAAAAAAAAGTTTAAAAGTCCTTTATTTTAATAAAATTTAGAAAAAATTATTATACAAAATGCAAAAATACGTAAATCAACTAATTGGAGACATACACAAAGCAAAAAATAATGTTCCAGCAAAACCATACTACGAAGTACCTCCCGAAATGGAAGGTATTGAATATATTTTGGAGTGGGAAAACAATCCTGAAATACTTATGAGTAAACTATTTAAGCTTGAAAGCTATTTATTTCCACCAACAGATAAGCTTAATACTATACAAATGCAGGCAATTACCGATGCTATACTTGAAATGTGGGCTGTATTTAATTTCGAGGCAACTTTTCCAGACAAACTACCTGTGTTGTATCAATACGAACAACTTGTAAAACAATTAGATAAAAAGGTAAGGTGGACAAGTGAAGGAGTAAATGTATTTTGGTCATGGTGCGATATAGAGCCAAAAACATGCCCTTTTCCAGAAGAGTTTTGCGATTGTAAAGATTTGCCCGATTAAGGTCTTCGACCTATTTATAGTTGCTTACACATTAGTATAAAAACAACTTTATCAGAAAGTTACGAATAAGTAAATGTCGAAAAACTTTTGTAAGACTACTTAATAAAAAAAGTAATTTTTAAAAATCTATTTTTTTTATATACTTACTGGATATTTTTCAAATAACATTAATTCAATGAGAATACATTTAAAATTATCAAAAAATACAAAACTTGTACCTTATAGTCACCAACATAAACTTGTGGGAGCTATACACAAATGGCTTGGCAAAAATGATTTGCATGGAAAAATATCTTTATATTCATTTTCTCGCTTGCAAGGTGGCAGTAGCAATAAAAAAGGTCTTGATTTCAAGAATGGAGCAAATTGGTTTGTTAGTTTCTATAACGATGATTTTTTGAAAGATATAGTTTTTGGTTTAATGAAAGACAAGCCAGAGATTTTTAACGGTATGCAGGTTGAAACTGTCACAATTCAAGAAACACCGGATTTTACTAATACCACTTATTTCAAAATAGCAAGTCCTATCCTGATAAAGAGAAACGATGGGGGTTTTATAAAGCATTTTTTGTATACCGACAAAGAAGCACCCGAACTGCTTACTGAAACACTCCGCAGCAAAATGCAACAAGTAGGTTTAACAGATGATAGTTTGAAAATAGAATTTGACACCAATTACTCTAAAGCATCTGCCAAACTAATAGACTACAAAGGAATTAAAAACAAAACAAGTTGGTGTCCAGTTATAATTCACAGAAAACCAGAAACTAAAGCTTTTGCTTGGAACGTGGGAGTGGGGGAATTCTACTGGTGTGGGTTTTGGGGCGTTAATTTAGGTTTTATTTAAATATTTGTATATGAAAAACAAGATTAATAGTTATTATAATAAAATATTAGAATTTCCGCCTTACGAATATCAAGCAGAAGTAGCTGAATTGTTATTATCTGGAAAAAATATTATTCTATCGGTGCCAACTGGTGCAGGGAAAACTTGGGCTTCGATAATACCATTTTTAATTGCAAAACAAGATGAATCAATAAATTTCCCTCAAAAATTAATATACAGTTTGCCATTGCGAACATTAACTAATTCTATTCATCAAGACATAACAAAAACTTTAGAAAAATTTCAAGAATTTAATGATTTAGCCTCAAAACAAACAGGAGAATACAGTAATGATAAATATTTTGAGAAAGATATTGTTTTTTCAACAATCGACCAGACACTCAGCAACTTTCTTTCATTTCCATTAACGCTCTCCAAACAACAAGCAAATATTAATGCAGGTGCAGTAATTGGCAGTTACTTAGTATTCGATGAGTTTCATTTATTAGACCCAAATCTTTCAATGGCTACAACTCTCGGCACACTAAGAATGTTATTAAATTTGACAAGGTTTTGCATAATGACAGCAACAATGAGCGATGAATTTATTAATTTCATACAAAATGAAAGTGGACTTGAAAATATTGAAATTGTAACTTTAAACAATTTTCCTAATGATATTCCTAAAATTAAATCATTAATAGCTCCGAAAAATGTGACAAAAAAAGAAATAATAATTTCAAAAGATACTATCAATGCAGAAAATATTATAAAGTTGCACAAAAACAAAACAATTGTAATTTGTAATCGTGTTGAAACTGCTCAAAGTTTATTTGTTGAAATTGAAAAAATCAAAAACCCGGGAACTAAATTATTTTGTATTCACGGACGCTTTTTTGATAAAGACCGCAAGGAAAAAGAGGAAAAAGTAAAAGAATATTTCGAAAAAGACAGTAAAAAAAATGCGATACTAATATCTACGCAAGTTATTGAAGCTGGTATGGATATTTCATGCGAAGTTTTGCATACGCAAGTGTCGCCAGTAAATTCATTTTTGCAAAGAGTTGGGCGTTGTGCAAGATACGCAAACGAAACAGGAAAAATATTTGTTTACGACATATTAACTCTTGATGAAAAGTTGAAATTAAAAGATACACTTTCAGGTGATAATTTTGATAAAAATGAAATTAAAAAACTAAATAACAAATATTTACCATACAATCAAAATTTATGTGAAAAAACTTTTGAAATATTGAGAATAACTCCAAACATTGATGAAAAAGTTGCAGAAAGTTTAGTAAATGAAATAATGACTCCGCAGGAACAAGAAGATACTGATAATATAAAAAGTAATCTATTCAATCAAGTTGAAATTAGAAAATCATGGAATGATTGCGAGAAAAATAATTACCGAAATACAATAAGAGATATTCAAAATGTTGATTTGGTAATTATTAATAATGAAATTAAAAATGATGTTGCTTTACAACCTTATAGTTACGAATGTATTGGACTTTATAAATGGACTTTTATAGGTAAATGGAAAAAGATTATAAAAGAAGATTATAATTCAGAAAATGATGATTATCCTGTTTTAAAACGTGGAGAAAATAATATTTTTGATTTTGGAGAGGAAGAATATAAATTGGAACAAGCTGATTATGATAACATCACTGATAGTAGGTTTTATATAAATTCAGATTTTTTTAATTATGACGGCAAAATTGGTTTGAATTTTATTAAAATAGGAAATGAAGTATCAAGTAAATCTATTCAAAATGATAAAAATGAGGATTTTAAACCCTTAAAATCAGATACTTTTATTGAACATAATACAACGATGTTAAATTATTACCGAGAAAATTTCAAACCTAAAATGAATTTCATTATCAAAGAATTACCTAAATTTATGCAAGTTGAAAATATTGACTTCAACAAATTGATTGAAATAATGATTGTAATGCACGATTACGGTAAATTGAACAAAGATTGGCAAACTCCAATAAAAAAATATCAAAGCTTAAAAACAGGAGAAGTAATAACAGAGGCTTTGGCACATAGCGATTTTGATAGAACAAAGCCAGATGATATTGAGTTAAGCAAAAAATGTGGCAAACGCCCTGAACATTCAGCAATTGGAGCATTTGCTTTATATGTAATGCTGAATAGACAAGGGTATGAGGAAAAATTAATTGACCCTGTATGCAGTGCAATTTCCAAGCATCATAATGCAGGAACTATTGTAAAAAAAATAAAAGGATATTCTGTAACGAAAAATGATTATAATTCAATTGAAAATTTATTAAAGGATATTAAATTCAGCATGAGACCACTTTCTGAATTGAAAGATAAGAGTTTTGCTTTTTCACTATATTCTGACGACAAAAAAATTAAACAAGAAATTTTAGAATTTCTATTATCAAGAATATTAAGAATTTGCGACCAACGAGCAACTGAAAACATAAAATAATCAAAAAATAGTTCCTATTATATTTTCTCTTTTTTAATATATTCGCAATATTTTTGTAAAACTAAAAAGCAGGCAGTTCGGAATTGAAAAATTATATTTTGTCTTTTTAATTGAACCATATGCTTGTTTTTTAGTTTCTTGATATATGAAAATTACAGAATGAATAAAATTGAAAAATTAATACAATTGCGTGATGATATTTTTGCATGGGCAGAAATAGAATTGAAAGATACAATCGTATTCAATACTGATGCGAATATGGAAATACTAATAAATAAGAGAGGCTTAAAACATACTTTAAAAGGAAAAAGCTACAAAAAGGTTGATATGCTTGAAAAAAATGAAGCAACAATTATGTCTGTTAAATATTTGAACCATTTTCTTGAAAGTTCTAAGTATGTTAGATTTGAAGAGGATAGCAGACAAAGAAACAATCTTATAGGCTTTCATATTTTTGCAAATATTTTCAACTATAAAGAGAATAAATATAATGTTAAAATAATAGTAAGGGAAACAAAAGAGAAAGTTTATTTTTATGACCAAGCATTATTTGAAAAAAAATAACCCGACCACCGAGCATCTTACGTGTTTTCGGTTAGTAGGGTCGGGGTTTATGGTACCGAGCATCTAACGTGTTTTCGGTTATACTAATGCAAATTTACAACTATATAATATAAAAATCAAATTTTAATGAAAGAATTTAAAATATATAAACAAACAGGTACTTATGCTGAAACTCTTGAAGCTTATGGTTTGGCAAATATTATAGAAAAAATATATGCTCAGTTAAATATTGATGATAATACAAAAATATTTGATTCAGGGCAATATTACAGTGTAATAGCTAATAGTCCTCTTTCAAGTGAAATGATAAATAAGTTAAGTTATTTTCATGTTCTGAAATATATTGCAAGAAAGAATAAAGAAGGAAAACTCAATTTACCCGAAGGTCTGAATTATGATAATTCAGTTTTCCGCTATGATGAGCAGAAAAATTTAATAGAACAAAGACGAGCTGAAATAAACGAAGCCTATAAAAAGTTTTCGGGTAAAGAAAAAAATAAGCATAGGCGAAAAAGATTAAAAGAAATTGATAAAAAGTATAGCAATGAAAGTGCTACAAAAATAGATATTGAATTTGATGTTTACAGTCAGGCAAGCACTCCAAATCAACTTAGTGGATTCCAAAAAATTTATAATAATTTTTATTTGAATAAAGATAACTTTAATATTCTAATAAGTGATATTTTAAAATATTATTCTAAAAATAATAATTTAGAATATCCCAAATTAATAAAAGATAAAAAACTTGTAAATTTCTCTAAAACAATAACAGCAACACAGCTTTATAATCCAAACCAAGGAAAAGGATTAAATAAAGCAAAAGCAAATGGTATTAACGGTTTTAATTTTAAATCATCTTGGATTAGTGAAACTTTAAAAACGACTGGAGCTGTTAACAGTATGATTTGTAAATCAGTTAAAGTCGGCAGTAGTTATGATTTAAAATTATTTGTTCCCGAATTTAATGATATTCACATGTCAAAGAAAACAGAAATTATAAATGAGTTCAAAAAACATTTAAAAGGGAACACACCTATAAAAATAGATATTTTAAACATTATTATTTTAATAAATAAGTTACTTGAAAATTCTGAAAAAAATCAAGACTATTTCGGAAAAGCAAAAAATAAAATCAAAGGTTTATATTCTGTATATCAAAAAGATTTAGGACAGAATAAAGCTGTTTCAAATATTGCATTTATTCAAACTCCTGATTTTATAATTATTAATGATAAAAATGATATTGATACATGGCTTGAAATTCTAAATGAACAAATATCAATTATAAGCAGTATTGATGAACTTGGTAGTTCGGTGCAAGCATTAATGGCATATCGTAATTTTATAAATGCTTCGCATCTTGAAAGTTTTTTCATATTTTCATATTGGTATGCAGCTTATCTTATGCAATTTTTTTCTGATAAAAAAATATATATAAAACAATTTACTTACAAAATATTAACTAAATTTTATAATCACATGGATAAAAAAGGAAACTTAATGAATATTATTAATAATGAAGGATTTCAAGCTATTGCAAAAGCAATAAGAAACAGCACTGTTACCTTACAATATGTAAAATCAAAAGGATTAAAACCAAAATTTGACATTAGATACGGTGTTGCTCAATCCTTGCAAAATAAATCTAAAACATCGGATAATTTAGCGACTTACATAGGTAGCTTTATAGCATCTTTTAACGCTGAATCAGGTATGAAAGCAGAAAAGAAAGAGTTTAGGAAGCGTGTAACTGAAACAGAATTAACAGAATTTTATTCTTTGTTAGATAATAATTCTTCAAAATTAGTCGGAGCATTACTTGCTTCTTATAGTTTTGCAAAAAGTAAAAATGATGATTCAAATAAAGAAACGAAATAATAATTAACTTTTAAAATCTATATAAAATGTCAAAAAAAATAGCATCAATATCAGTAAGCGGCAGAATGACGCTGAATATGCATTCTCTCAATAACGAAGGAGGAGAAGGAAATCAAATAATTACACGCCAATTAACAATAATAGGCAATGACGGCGAAGAACATACAGTAAATGGTATTAGCGGAGATATGTTTAAACATATCCATGTCGGACATCTTATTAATAAAGCAAAAGAAAAGAAATTACCGCTTTGTACGAATTGTAAAATAGCAAACCCAAACAGATTATCAAGTGGAGAAGATTTAGGGACACATTTTAAAAATGAAAAGGATTTAAAAAAGTTAGGTGATGATAAGATTGCCAATGCAATAATTGAGAAATGTATCATTGATGATACACATGGTGTTTTAGTTACTTCGATAGGAAAACAAAATAAAAATCACGCCAGAAAATCTATTGTCGAATTTGCGTGGACAGTTGGAATTCCTGATAGAAATAATACTGAAACTTATATTCATACAAAAATAGTTTCGGATGCGGGTAATAAAGAAAAAGGGGCTTCAAGTAACGAAGGACAAAATATTTTTCATCGCCCTGCAAATCACGGAGTTTATGCATTTATATGCAATGTTGATGTTTACAGACTTTCGTATAACGATGTAACAAGATCATATCCTGAAATTGATAACCGAAATGACAGATACAAAGCTCTTTTAAGCAGTTTATTAAATACATTTTTAAATCCTAAAGGAGCAATGACAAGCACACAAAAACCGCATATTACAGATTTTGAAGGTGTTGTTTCAATATCTTCAAATTCGACTCCTGCTCCAACTGTAAGCCCTATTAATGAAGACTATAAAGCAGAAATAATTACAGTAAAAGACAACCTAAATAAGATTGAAGGCTCTAAAACTATTGAAGTAAAAGAATTTAATGGACTTGGGCAATTATCAAGTATTTTTGAAGAACTAATAAAAGCTGAACCCTATAAAATAAATTAATATGAAATTTTCAGCAATATTTAAACCGACAAGTTTATTTTCACTAAAAGATAGTAATTCAACTAATTCGGGAGCGAAATCATTATTTTTACCTTCGCCTTATTCCATAAAAATGGCAATAATTAATCAAGCTATAACAGCTGGTGATCAATTAAAATTACTATCTGCTAAAAAAAGTAAGGAATTTGAGTATATCAGTAAGGCGGAGGTTTCTTTTAACATTAACAACGGATTTTGTGTAAATAATTTGTTTATTAAAATTCAAAGATTAAAAAGGGAAGGGGTTGGTTATCAGTCGACTGTCAGTTTTAGAGAATTTATTCATATTCCAGATACAATAGAAATTATATTTAATGTCGTTAATGGTGAGGCTAAATTATTCTTAATGAATTATATTCATAAAATTAATTATTTTGGTAAACGAGCTTCATTTTTTCAATTTTTAAGATATAATGAAATTCCTGAAAAAGGTAATGTATTGGATTTTAAAACCGGAGAGATTACAGGAGGTATTATTCAACAATATGATGATTTTCCAAAAAATGCAACGTTTGACAAAATAAATAGTTACTCAGGAGCAAGAATTACAAGAGATAAAAAAGTTTTACTGATTCCGATAGTACTAAAAAATGCCTCAAAGTCTTTTAGTTCTTATAAACTTAAAAATGAAATATAAGTTGTATAATAGAAGATAATTTGAATAATCTTTTGTAGTAATAAAATTGAATATTCTGTATAGGAAAATTACCACAAAAGATTATTATTTTTTAAACAGAAATTAATGAATATCGAAAAAACAAGTTCAAAATTATTTGTTGATGTAAAACAAATGATTTCAAATGCTATACGAAAAGTTGCTGTAACTGCCAATAGTGAATTGATTTTGAACAAGAAAACAAAGCAAGACCAATAATTGAAGAAAATATAAATTGAGTTGATACTCTTATAACACTTTCAGCTGGTGGATATGTAGAAACTAAAGCAGAAAAAGCTGATGCTTTGGACTTAGCAGAAACTAAATTGATTGAATTAATGCATAAGTTTGATTATCAGAATCAATTGAACAGAAAATGTTAAATTTAAAATTCGTTGTTTTTTTGTAAAAATCTTAAAAATTTAATTTCGCACTTACAGTGCTTTTTTCTATTTTACATTTTTTTTCTACCATAATTTTGCATCTGCGATGCTACTTTAAGAATCCAATTTGCATAAATGATGCTGCTTAAATTGACAAAAGAGCCATAGGCTCAATATTATGGTAGAAATTACAAATTCATAATAAAAACAGAACCGTAGGTTCGATATTATGTTTGAATTTGATATTATTAATCAATAAAAATAACACAATAATATATGGCAAATACATACACACAATTAAATGTTCATGCCGTTTTTTCGGTTCTTGGAAGAGAAAATATGTTGTTAGATAAATTTCGTCCAGAATTATTCGGTTTATCAAGTTTATTTACGCATAAATTTATTATTGCTTTTTAATTAACTGATAATCAATATTGGTAAAACTATTTATGCATAAGTAGCATTAAAGGCTCGAAGAGCCAATTATTCAAATATTTTACTTTTTTAAAATTATAAAATGGAACAATATATTAAACAACTAATTAATGATTTGAGAGATGCAGCACAGCGTACACGACCTATGAAAATGGAACTTGCTCCCGATTTGGAAGTTGTTAGAGGAGCAGAAGAGTATTTGTATGGCACGCAACATAAACTCGGTTCTCTTTTTGGTATTGAAAAAACAGCTTTTCCGCCTCTTACAAAGCTTAATAATAATCAATTAGAACAACTTGTACCCGAAATTGAACGTTTATGGGCTAAATTTAATTTTTATCCTGTTTTTCCGGACAATTTGCCTGCAATTTATCGCTATAAACTACTGATTGATAAATGGGACGAGCCTATGCAATATGTAACATCAGGAAGCATGTATATTGAATTTTGTGAATACGAAACTGAAAATTGTCCTTTTCCAAAAGAGTATTGCATGTGTACCGATTTTGACTAAGTCTTTGACCTATTTAATGTGGCTTACACATTTTTATAAATTACTATAAAGTAGCCAATTGTACAAAAACAAATGCCGAAAAACTTTTGTAAGACTACTTAATAAATTGGGCTACCAGTTTTAAGTTAGACGCTTTTTAAACGCAAAGACACACAAAGTTTAACGCAAAGTTTCGCAAAGTTTTGCTAATCTTTACTTTAATTCTATGGTTAAAACTAATTGAAAAAACAAGACTGTCCAACTTCTGACGGGTAGCCATAAATTGCAAATGGGATTTAATTTTCAAAATATAAATAAATGAATATTGAAAAATAACCCGACCACCGAGCATCTTACGTGTTTTAGGTTAGTAGAGTCGGGATTTATGGTACCGAGCATCTTGATGTGTTTTCGGTTATACTAATGCAAATTTACAATTATATGATATTAAAATCAAATTTTAATGAAAGAACATGAAAAAATTCAAAGACTAATTTATTTATTAAAATTATTGTCATCAAATATAGGATATTCACACAAGATGCTTGCCGAAAAAATTGGCGTAGTAGAAAGAACAATAAGAAGATACATAAATTCTTGTGAAAAAGCAGGCTTAGTTCTTAATAAAACAAACGGTTATTTTCGTTTAGAAAAAAACACACCTCATTTTAGAGAAATAAGTTCATTACTACACTTTTCCGATGAGGAGGCTGTTTTACTTAACGAGGCGATAAATAAAATTGAGTTAAATTCAACTTCTACAATTAATTTAAGAAACAAACTATTTGCTCTATACAATTCAGACAGAATAAACTATCCAATTATAAAGAAAGAAGATTCTGGAAATGTAAAATTGATAATTGAAGCAATCAGAGCTAAAAAACAAATTAGAGTGATTAATTATAAATCATCTAACAGTGGAACTGTAATGGACAGGATTGTTGAACCTTTCGATTTTACAACAAACTATATTCATATTTGGGCTTATGAAAATGCATATTCAAAAAATTTCCTGTTTCGGGTTTCACGTATTGAAAATGTTGAGGTTTTAAAAGATGATTGGACAAATGAAAACAATCATAAAAAAGGAATAACCGATGTATTTAGAATGAGTGGAGATACTAAAACCCCATTTGAATTAAAATTAACTACAGCCGGATACAATTATTTAATAGAACAATACCCTATGGCAAAACAATATATTGAAAAAAATAAGAATAATATATATTTTTTGAACCATTGGTATGCTAATTTTCATGGAATAACAAAATTTATTTTGAGTGCAATGGATGAAGTTGAAATTATAAGTAACGAAAAATTAAGAGATTACATAAATAATAAAATAAAAAACAAAATTTTTTAATAATTATTAATGCAATTGACACAAGCTGTCCTACCTACAAACTACTTTTGTAAACATAAACAAATAGCAATGTATTACTATAAATATTTTTTTGTTTCTTCATAAGCAACTATTTGTTTGTGAGAGTTAGCATAAATGCATAAGCTATATAATAATTGAACAAAAACTTTAACATACAATAATATAAATGAAATATAAATTAACAGAAGAGTATTTTGAAACTTCAATTTTTCAAAAAACAGTTCAAGAATATTTTGATACTGTTTTAAAAGGCATTCTTAACTATAAAGATGTAATACAAGCCAAAGGACTTTTTATTATTGACGGAAAAGTTATGGCAGACCTATACGATATGCCATATCACATACATATTCTAAACGGACTTATTCCTTCCTTGTTTCTTTACGAAAAATTCCTTTCCGTTAGAGGATGGATAGGAAAAGATACAGAAAAAAATAAGGAAGCAGAAATATATATAAAAACGTTTATACTTGGATTTACATTTCATGATGCTGACAAATTTACTGGAGCAAGTTGGACTAATGCTTTTAATGAATTAGAGAAAATTAAAGATAAATTACTTGTATCAGAGTTTTTCCCCGAATTTGAAAACTATAAAAACGATGTGTATTTTTTAGCTTTGTCCACTGAAAATAGAACGGAAGTTAAAAAGAACAGATATGAAATAACTTTGGATTACAGACACTTAAATGAAATACTTGCACCTCTTTGCAATTTTGCAGATGGAATTGCTTCAATTCAGGAATTAGACGGTGTAGAAGTGTTTTATAAAGAGGCAGAAAAAGCGTTAGGAAAAATAAATCAAATTATTGATTTTAAAATTTCTTATATAAAAATACACGAAAATCCTTACACACTTCTAAGTCAAAACTTATTGAATACCGCAGGCAAAGTATTGAAACAAAATGGACGTTCGATATTTTATACAATGCGAGATGGTATTTTATTTTTCGGAAATGATTTGACAGATAAGGAAAAGGAACTGATTTTTGAAGAGTTTGAAAATAATCAATCGGATGATATTGACATAGGAAAATTAGTAAAGGTAACAGCTCAACAAGCTGATTTATCTTCTATAGTTTCTATTGGAATAAGCGAATCAATACTAAATCAAATAATTCAAAATACTACAAATAAATTCCTTTCACTCTCTCCAAACGGACAAGATAAAATTGAATATTTCGATGATTTCGTAAAATTTAATGAACTTCTTATTGAAAAGACCGAATTACCTATAGATATTAAAATCAATAATAACAAATTATATTTGAATTTTTCTGAAACTGCATATGATGATAATGCTGAGTTCATCAAAATATTTGCTTTACAAAAAATAATGTGGCAAAACGGAAAAATAAACAAAGTTTGGAGTAAAAGTTTTAACAACTTGATTACGTCAGATGAAGAATTAACTTTTGAAATTAATGAACAATTTCAAACAGGAGAAGATGAATATATTATATTAACAAAAATATCTGACCTAAAAAAATATTTTTCTTCAATAACAAAATCATCAAACGCTTTACTCAAAACATATATTTCAATAATAAAAGCCGTAAACATATTAAATACTTATGAAGATGACATTGACGACTGTATTAATGATTTATATAAAAATGTAATCAACTTCTTTTCTAATGACGAAAACGATGATAAAAGTGTTCTTTCTGAACTCTATAATAAATATTTCACATATAAAGGAAATAAAGATTTTTCTGCAATAATTGAAAATATGCCAATTGTTCCCATAAAAAAGAAAATGTGTGCATATACAGGAAAATTTGGAACAGAAAGATATGTTGAAAGCGTTGCTTTCGGGATGAATGCAAGAGGATTTTCAAACCGGACTGTTGCATCATTGAAAAATAACATAAGCTTTGTTTCAAAGTTAATGGCAGAGGAGAATAAACTAAGAAAATCTTCTTTTGCTCGTCCAAAATCGAACCATGTTATATATTATGATTTTTTCGAAACGTCACTGGACATTAATCCCGATTTAATTAAAACTTGCATTAAATCAAGAAATCATGAAATAAGCAAAGATGGAATAGTAAAATTAGACAGAGCTGCAAAATTTCAGGCAAATTTAAAAAATTTGGAATTTACAGAAATAGGAAGTGATATGATAAGTGCAATTTGGCTAGTTAGAAATAAACTTGTAATGGTTCAGAAATTAAATATCAGAATGTATATTACAGGTATAATGTCGCCATATCTCTCACATAAAGAGGTTTTTGTATATGAAAATGCACCACGCTTTATCAAAGATTTGAAGTGGAATATAATAAGGCTGCATGAAATACAAATGGTTCTTGACGAAATCAGTATTTTATTTGCACTTGGCAGAAGCCGAAAAAGTATAAATTCGGGTTTAGTTTTGAACTATGCAGGAAGTCCGAATTCGATTTTTCAGGCATTTTACCTTTTTGCAATGCAAAAAGAACAAAAAGAAGTTACAAATGTAGAGTATAAATTAATTGATTTTATAAATAAATATCCAAATAAATTTAAAAATATGACAACTATTGAAAAACTCGTTGACATTGCATTGAAAATAGATAGCAGTGCAAAAAGTGGTAGCGAGGAAACATGGCTGATACGAACAGCTTTAGATTTTTTAAGAAAAAATGTTAAAGAAAAACTCGGCAAAGAGGATACAATTCAGCAAATTGCAGGTAATATTTATAAAACAAAAAGATTGGAATACGCTGATGTTACTGTTATCGAAAATTTTGCAAGAGCTGTTTATGAAGAGCTTTATGAAAAACAATGGAAGAAATCGCTCCCGACAATTAACAGACAAAAAGATTGGATTTATCAATTTGGATTTGTTTTTAAACAAAAGTCTGTTCAAAGAATGAGACAATTAAAAGCCGCAAAAATCAAACGTGAAATAATAGAAAAAGGTTTAGAAGTAAATGAAGAAAACATTATAGCAAATTTGAAAAAAGATAAACTACAAAAATATGCCAACGAATATATAAAGTTAATTTTAAATAATGGTCTTGAACTATAGTTTTATTCAAAAAATAAAATAGAGTTTTAAAAATAATATATAATAAAACAGTATAGAAATGAAAAAAATATTTGATTTAATACCGAAAGAATATTTCGTAGAAAACCTGAAAGACAACACCCTTGGAGTTGTAAAAATAGCATTATTACGAGAAGTAGTAAATCCGATGATTATCAGAAGTAATTTTGCTGATGAAACTATAACTTTTAAAGCAAATGACGAAAAAGATTTAGTAGAAATTCCAGCAAGAAAGCTAAAAAGTAAAGAAAAACTAAGAGGCTTAAGAATTTGTAGAGAAATGAATGTAGTTGATAAAAGTTTGCGCTACAATGTTATACAAAAAAGTTTACATCTTGCAAATCCAAACTCCATTTTGTTTGGTGATTCGGTAACGGAAAGTAATGATGCAGTGGGTATAACAAGTCGTGTTATTTACGATTGGGCATATTCGATACGTGATGTAAACGAAATAACAGATACTTTTCAGCACAATGCTTTAAGCGAAGGCGGAACAATGCATGATGAAGTAAAAGGCGGTTTGAGACAATCTCTTTTTCAGGTACAATATGTTATGCCAAAGACATATTTTCCTCATTTTTTAACTTTAGAAAATGTTACTCCTGAGTTATTTGTACATATTTTATCATCGGTAATATACGAAACTCGCTACGGAGCACAAAGTACGACGCTTGGCTCAAATATGATAAACCACATTGTAGGAATAGGTTTTTCGAAATTTGAAGCACCTATAAACAGTTTTTCGATTGCGGATAATTGGACGGATAAAAAAGTAAATTTCGAAAATGTAAAATCTGCAATAAATAAATCAATGAAAACATATTATAAAGATAATTACAAAGATGGTCTGCAATTTAAAAAATTAATTGACAATCTTTGGGAAAACAACGAGCTTCAACAACATTATGATAAAGCAAAAGAAGATTGTACTAAATTATTAAAAGATACTAAAGTGATAAAATAATGGAAATAAAAGCAATAAAAATAAAATTGTTGAATCACCTGTTTTATCATACCGAAATTTCAAACGGCTCGATTACAGGCGGTTTTTTGGGTGATTTGGCTTTAACTTATGCATTAAATAAAGCGTTAAATAATAATGCCAATATTTATGAGCATCGCTTATTGCCTAAGTATTCAGAAATTAAAGAATTCGGATATTATTTTTCTGTAGCAAAACCTGTTGTACTTTCATCGGGAAAATACAATTATAAAAGCAAGCCAAGCAGAACGGGAAGCTATACCAGAAATACACTTTTTAATACAGACGGATTTTACGATATAAAAAGTATAGAAAAATCGGCAAAATCTCCTTTTAAAAACCTAATTCATACACAAGGAATTGCGCTTTCGAGCAAATACATTAAAAATGAATTTGTTACTTTATTGATTGCAAAAGATAAAATAGAATTACCCCATACTTTAAGGATAGGTAACCAAAAAGAAACACTTTTGGAATTACAAGAACTAGATTTTAACAAAACAGATAATGATTTTTGGTTAAATGCATACACTCTTAAAGTGGTTTTTGATAATCTTAAAAAAGCTTCGGAAATTTCAATTGACGAAAATGGAACAATGAATTATCAATATATTTTAGAAAATTATGCTCTTATGAAGGGGTTTAGTAAAAATCAGGTCATTGAAATTTTTAAACATAATTATTAAATCTTATGAAAAATTTTTGTTTTAATATCAAACCACAATATGTAAAGCAAACCAAAACAAAGGGTAAGTTCCCTGATGGTAAAGGCGGTTATAAAGAATTTCCTTTACATTTGGTTCAGAAACGAATGAAAGAAGACTTTGAAAAGTTTACAGACTTTACAATTATTACCGCTCCAACAGGAACAGGAAAAAGTTACGCCTTTCCTTTTCCTGTTCAAAACTCAAAGAAACAGAAGCATTTTGGAGGTTTACGTGATGGAAAAAAAGCTTTAATAGTTTTGCCAACAAATGCTTTGATTGACGAATTGCACGAAAATTTTACTGGTACTTTTAAGGAAATAAAAATAGGTAAACTTACAGGGAAATATATCACAGAATTACAAAAAAATGATGTGCAAAAAGGTACATTTACAAGGTTTACTAAAATACTTGAAATTTCGCAGCAGAATGATTTAATTATTACAAATCCCGATATTATTAATTATGCAATGCATGGTGGATACCATAAGTATAAAAGCAAAACAGGACGAAGAGAATTTCAAAACTTTTTGGAAGCTTTTGATTACATTGTATTCGATGAATATCATCTTTACGATGAAAGTCAAATTGCTAATATTCTTACTTTAACTTTCTTACGTGATATCTTCTTGGGCGAAAACAGAAAAATTAAATACTTTTTTGTGTCAGCAACTCCTGAACCCGGTTTGAAAGATATTCTAAAAACTTTTAATTTAGAATTTGAAGAGATAATTGAAAAAATTGTTGAAAATAAACAAAATGCAAGAGCAATTCACGGAAAATTAGAAATAGAAATTCATCAAACTACAAAATTTGCTCAACTTATTGAGAATAGATTTGAAGAAATTGAAGAACAAATTAAGGCAAAACGAAAGGTCTTGATAATTTTTGATAGAATAGCGGATTTATTTAATTTTTCTAAAACAATTTATGAAAAGTTTCCCAATTACAAAATTGTTAAAAGTACTGGATATGCTTCGAAAGAAGAATCTCAAAATGATTTAATAAAAACTGCAAATATTATTTTGGCAACCAACAAAGCTGAAGTTGGTGTAAACTATGAAGTTGAATATGCAATAATGCAACCGGGCAAATTTTATCGAAATTTTGTACAACGTTTTGGTCGGGTTTCGAGAGGCGAAATGGAAGGTAAAATAATTGTAGCTGTAAAGGAAAATACAAGTTTCAACAGGCTTAAAAAAAATATTACCGAAAAAGAACTTGCTTATTATGATTTTTTGGAAAAAGCAAAAGAAGCATTTCAAAGCAAAAAATTTTATTCTGAAATTATACCTTCTTATATAGGAGAATATTTGTGGTGTATACAAAACAATTTGTATACGAAGGGAAATAAAAAATATTTGACAAAAGGAAACTACAGTACACTACAAGAGTTTAAAAGCAATATAAACAAACTTGAATTTTTAAAAAATCCTAAATACTATATGCGTTTCAATTTGTTTCAAAATATTGATACACATATATCGAAGCTAAAAAATAATCACAAAGACGGAATTACTGTTATTTCGATAATTGAATGGTGGGAAAAGTATAAAAATACATATTTAACTTTCAGAGATAATTCAAAAATAGTTGAAATTTATGACAAAGCACTTGATACAAATTTATCATATTCTTTGGAGTGGATTCTGCAATACAAAGAAATAATAGGAGAACCTGAAATTATTGTAAAAAAAGAGAATTACGAAATTGTTAAATATACAGTAGGTGAAATAAAGGAACGAGACAAAGACTTACAATACGAAATTTCCACAATCCCTACATTTACTGAAATACCTTGTATTTTGCATTACGATGATTTATCTAATGATAGAAAAATTAAAGAAAGCTTCATAAGAAAGGTAGAAAAACTAAAAAGAAAATATAAAAAAGGATGGAATCCTATTGATAAACAATTAGAAAATCTTTGTGAAAAGTTATTGGATTTATCAAATACATTCAACCGAAAAAGATTAAAAATAGAAAACATAATTTCAAACAATCAATTTTTATAAACATGAGAGTTCATATACAATTTTCAAAATCAAAAGAAATAATCCCTTTTAATCATCAAGAAGTATTAACAGGCGCATTTCATAAATGGATTGGTAAAAACAACATACACGATAACTTATCGCTTTATTCGTTTTCGCGACTGAATGGTGCAAGATTGAAAAAAGATGGTTTATATTTTCCTTCACAAGCAAAATGGTTTATAAGTATTTACGATAAAGATTTGTTTAAAAAACTTTTGTCGGGTATTTTAGATAAACCAGAACTGAGATGGGGCATGATAGTAAATAATTTTTTTGTACAGCAAGAGCCAGATTTTACTTTTCAAACAGAATTTAAAGCAGCAAGTCCAATTTTTATTAAAAGAAATATAGAAAACAATCAAAAACATTATATTTTCGATGATAAAAAAACATCGGAGCTTATGATAGAAACCTTACAAAACAAGATGAGAAAAATCGGTTTAAAAGATGATAGTTTAAAAATTGAATTTTCGACAAAATATAATAATCCAAAAACTGCAAAAATAACATATAAAGGTATTGAAAACAAAGCAAATATTTGTCCTGTAATAATTAAAGGAAAGCCCGAAACAAAGGCTTTTGCATGGAATGTAGGAGTTGGAAATTGTACTGGAATTGGATTTGGGGCTATCTCTTAGTGTGTTTTAATTATTAATATTGTAAACTGGTATAATTGTAAATTTATATTTAAGTAGTCTAACAAAAGTTTTTCGACATTTGTTTTCGCACAATTAATTATATGACAGTAATTTATTAAAATGTGTAAGACACATTAAATAGGTCGAAGACCTTAATGTTTTTCGATTTATGTAAAGTGTAAAAAATGCCAAAAGTGAAAAAAAAACCAAATTATTACCTAAGAAATTTGTTATTAAAGTAAACAATATTATCTTTGCATAATTATTTGTTAAAATAGATTTTGGTAAGTACACAGGAATTGAAAAAAGAAATTTGTATTTAATGTAATTTCTACTTTAATCGAACCATGTACTTACCGTTTTTTTATAAGATAAAAATTGTATAAATGAGAATACATTTAAAATTATCAAAAAATACAAAACTTGTACCCTATAGTCACCAACATAAACTTGTGGGAGCTATACACAAATGGCTTGGCAAAAATGATTTGCATGGAAAAATATCTTTATATTCATTTTCTCGCTTGCAAGGTGGCAGTAGCAATAAAAAAGGTCTTGATTTCAAGAATGGAGCAAATTGGTTTGTTAGTTTCTATAACGATGATTTTTTGAAAGATATAGTTTTTGGTTTAATGAAAGACAAGCCAGAGATTTTTAACGGTATGCAGGTTGAAACTGTCACAATTCAAGAAACACCGGATTTTACTAATACCACTTATTTCAAAATAGCAAGTCCTATCCTGATAAAGAGAAACGATGGGGGTTTTATAAAGCATTTTTTGTATACCGACAAAGAAGCACCCGAACTGCTTACTGAAACACTCCGCAGCAAAATGCAACAAGTAGGTTTAACAGATGATAGTTTGAAAATAGAATTTGACACCAATTACTCTAAAGCATCTGCCAAACTAATAGACTACAAAGGAATTAAAAACAAAACAAGTTGGTGTCCAGTTATAATTCACGGAAAACCAGAAACTAAGGCTTTTGCTTGGAATGTGGGAGTGGGGAGTTCTACTGGTGTTGGTTTTGGGGCTTTAATTTAAAATAATAATAATAATAAAAATGAGTTTAGATACAGTTTTAAAAATAGGTAAAGCATTAAGAAATTCAAAAGATAATTTAAAATACTTTAAATATGTTGGTTCTGTAAAGGCTGATGTTAATAAAAAGAAGGAAAAGAATTATCCGATTTGCATAACGATTCCTGTAAAAGAAGATTTTACTTTTGATTGGGAAAACATGGATTTAACACCCGAAAATCAACGAGATGATTTGTATTATTTCAAATATGAAACATCAAATAATGATACCAGCCCTAAGAAATATCTTTTTGGAGATATTTCTTATATTAGGCGTAATGGAATTGACACCAAAGGTAAGATAAAATCTACTAAAGACTTTGGAAATTACACATTAGAGAGAGGTAATGCTTTTGAGAATGGGAAAAACATATTAAATGAAATAAAACTAACATATTTTGAAGAGGAAATAAGAAAAACAATTAACAATAGTAATATTGAAAATTTAAAAGAGAAAGATGAAATTATTAAACAATTGATTAAATCTTATAAAATCAATAAAGAAGTTAAACTATCAAATAAGATAGAAAAGTATAAAGATGAAATTATTGAAATATCTCAAAAAGTAAATCAAGATATAAGTGAAGTAACCTTATTTGATTTTCATAGTAGATTTGAAGAATTCTCAGATAAAATTACATTAATATTAAAATATGCATCAGCTTTTAATTTTTTATTGGAAGAATCAGAAAAAATAAACGAATATTTATCTAATAAACAAAAGTTAGTTGATTTATACACTAAAGTCGTTGTTAAACAGATTAATCCACGTGTTTTAAAGAAAATATTAAAAAAAGATGAAGATATAGAAGACTTATCAGAAGAAACAAAAAACAAAATATCAAGATATGCAAATTTTGAAGTTTTTTTACATTTTGATTATCAAGGTAAAAGTTGGTATAAATTTAAACAATCATTTGACCTTTTAAATGAAAAATTAAATTCTGGAGTTACAGATAATACAGATTTTGGGAAAGTGCCATCAAAAGCAATATACAGAACATTATGCTCTGGAAATGATAGAAATGACATTCAGTTTCCTCAGTTTGATAAAAATAATAGAATGAAGTCATTTTTCTTTAAAGGTGATGAATTTATTGATTTTCTACATAGTGAAATTTTTCTCGAAAAACCTTTAAGACGTTTACAAGGAACAAAAATTGAGTTCTATGTTTTACCAGTAGCAATAAATGAAAATAAACAAATAACAGCAACGGATTATGATATTTTTTTAAAATTACAGGACGAAGTTCGTATTAAAATATATGATAAAGAAATTGACGAAGAACCTCTTTTTTCTTTTTTCGATGAGGAACAAATTAATTTTACAAAATTTGATTTTATTTTTACTGATGCAAGCGGAAATTCAAAAAATGATTTAATTGAAATATCTGGATTAGAACAAAGTAAATTAAAAGAAATAGCCAAAAGAATTGAAACAATTAATAATGAGGTAAAACAAGAAAAAAAGAAATATTTAAGAACACAAAAAGAGCAATCTAATTTCAAAATAGAATACTCTTTTCGAAATATTTTAGGCAATCACTATTACGATGAAAAGACAGGAAATTCAAGTGTAAAAGCAAATCCAAAATACCAATCACACTTATTAAAGGTTTTGCCTTTAATATACACTGACAATTATCAAAATGACGAAATGTTATTGTCTGCATTTATTCAAAATGTGGAGCATATTATTCGAAGTTTTAAGAAATATATAAGTAGTCAATTTATTAAGTTGAAGTATGACTTGATGTTCTTATATAAAATTCAAAATAATAATTCTAAAAATGATAAATTTATGGAAATAACAAATTCAAAAAGCTACAAAATAGGTTTGCAGCTTGGTAATTTAGCAAAAAACCTAACATTAGAAATTAATTCTTTTGAAAAAAATTATGTTGGAAATCTCAGCAGACGATTAAGCACACTGCCAGACTTCGTTAAATTAAAAAATGATATTGAACAAAAATTAATAATGCACGAAAAAACAAAATATACTTTTCAAACTTCTTATGATTTAGCTCAGGAAGTAAAAAAGTTTAGTGGTCAGTATGATAAAGAAAAATGTGCTTTCGGTTTTTTAGAAAGCTACTTTAAGCCGTTACCAAAAAAACAAATATAAATTAATATTAAAGATATAAAATTATGTCAAAAATAAAAAAATCAGAAATTTTATTCTTGTATGAAAGTTCATACAATATTCCAAACGGAGACCCTTTTACAGGCGAACAACGTTATGATGAAGAAACTAAGAAAATTTTAGTTAGTGATGTTAGAATGAAACGCTATGTAAGAGATTATCTTTTAGATAAAGACAAAGATATTTATGTAGTTAATGATAAAAGCTTTGCTGAAGGTAAAGAATCCGGTTCGGCTTCACGTATAAAATCTTTGCAAAATAAATTTGAAACGGAACTAAAAATTGAAAAAGAAAAGATAGAAGCTGAAAATAAAAAGAATAAAACTAAATTAAAATTCAGCCCTGCAATGTTCGTAATGAAAAAATGTGTTGATGTACGTTTATTCGGAGGTATTGCAACAGGAAAAGGTGATGCGATAAATTTAACTGGAGCAGTTCAGTTTTCACTTTTAAATCCATCTTTAAACAAATCTACTTTAAGAATGCACCAAAATACAACAGTTTTTAGTTCAAGTGCTGAAAAAGGTCAAGGCTCAATAGGAACAACAACACTTGTTCCTTATGCCGTAAACCAAATACATGGTTGGGTAAATTCAAAAGTTGCTGAAAATACAGGAATGTGTAATAATGATTTAAAACTAATGTATGAAGGTCTTTGGTATGGCACAAGTGGCGAAGGTAGTTCGCATTCAAGAAGTAAAATCGGACAAAATTCATTATTGTTATTAGAAATAGTTTATGCTGAGAATAATAAAAAAGTATATAGCGTAGATAAATTGATAAAATTAACCCCAAAAGAAGGCAAGAAAGATGAAGAAATCCGAAGCATGGACGATTATGATTTGGATTTTACAAAATTATTAGAAGTAGCAAAGTCTGATAAAGTTTCAAAAATTAGATATTATTCTGAATTAGACAGTATTAATGATATGTTTGAAATAGATGGTAATTTTAAAAGTAAATTAGAAAAATTATCTTTTGAGCCAAACAAAAAAACTGAATAATTATGAAAGGATTTCAATTTATAGTTGAAGGAAACTGGGCACATTTTAAGAAACCTGAAACAAATAATAATCCGCTTTCACACGATTTAATCACAAAAACAGCTCTGATTGGATTAATCGGAGCTGTGCTTGGAATTGAGCGAAATGAAATGAAAGCTAAATTTCCTGAATTGTCAGAAAGCTTGTTGTATAATGTTCAGTTACTTAGTCCTGTAAAGAAAACATCTTGGGGGTTTACAAGTAAAAAAGCAAATAGCCCAACTGCAAGTGGTTCACCTAAATATTTTGAATTTCTTAAAAATCCAAAATTTAAAATTTCTTTGGCACTAAAATATAATGTTTCTAAAAATATTTTTAATTCTTTTTTACAATCTGTAAAAAGAGAAGAAACTATTTATCCGCCTGTTCTTGGTTGGCATAACTGCCCAGCAAATATTAGTTTTTTTTCAGAAGGCAAATTTTCTGAATTAAAAACAGGTGAGTTTGAAACAAAAGGATTTGTATTAGCAGGTGGAGAGCACAAACCAACAAATATTACAGGAAAATTTCGTATTGGTTTTGATAAATTACCTACTTATCAAGATGATGATTTTTGGAATTTACCTGATAAATATCGACAAATTATTTATCCTGATTTTCCTCATTCACTACAAATTAAGGGCGATTATTATGAATATATTACAAACTCAAATGTTGAAAAATGGTGGCTAATGTAGCGAAATTGAAATCACATCCAGATAAACTTTTATTTGATCATGTTGATGGTGTCCTTAAAAATGTAAAAAAGCTCACTAATTTGAAAATAGCTGAATTGGTTGCGATTTTTCATGACTTAGGAAAAATTAATCCTAATTTTCAAAAAAAACTCAGTGGCATAAAGACTGGTGAATACTCACATCATGGGTATTTGTCAGCTTATGCTTTTTTGTGTGCTTTTGCATCATCACCTGCAAATCAAGAAATACTTGGCAATTGGTTAAGTAAAAAGATAAGTAAAAATGATTTAATTGCATTAACAACAATCATTGCAAAGCATCATGGTAATATTCCTGATTTCACACCAAAAGATGAAACTGGAACTGGAGCTTCTATATTAAATAAGGAAGAGAATGAAAAATTATTCGTTTTTTTAGGTAAGGGGATAAATCTTCCTGTTGAGGAATTTACGAAACATTATTTCTCAGAAATAAAATCTTTTTATCCATTTTTGGGAAATCCTCTTGTTCAAAAGAAATTCAAAGACGAATTTATTTTTGATTATAGAAAAAACAACAATCCTCTTGATTATTATTTAGATACTCAATTTTCTTTTGCAAGTCTTATTCAAGCAGATAAAGTTGATGCTGCAAAATTGGGAAATTTTATTGATGATAATAAATCAAATGTAGAGCAGTTTTGTGGCAACTATAATATATGCTTAAATTCTTATCTAAGCAAATTAAATCAAGATTCTGAAATAAATAAACTACGAACAAAAATAAGGCTTGATGCTGTTGGTCGAATAAAAAACGGATTACAACAAAACAAACAAGTCTTTGAATTAACAGCCCCGACAGGCTCAGGAAAAACACTTATGATGTTGTCACTTGCTTCCGAAATTATTAAGCAAAAAGGAGCAAAAAGGATTATTTATTCATTACCATTTTTATCAATCACAGAGCAGGTCGAAGCAGAAGTTTTAAAAATATTTAGCAATCAAAAGCAATTTGTTCAAAGGATAGATTCTAAATCACAAAATAAAACTTTTGAAAATTTACAAAAAGAATTTGATAAAAATCCGAGTAAAGAAGTAATGAAAAAAATTAATATGATTGAGTTTCAGGAAAATACTTTTTCATATCCCTTTATAATAACAACATTTGTTCGTTTTTTTGAAACATTATTAACTAATAGAAATGCTGATTTATTAAAACTTCCGAATTTTTCAAATTCAATTTTCTTAATTGATGAAATTCAGGCACTTCCACCAAGGTTATATACTTTTTTCACAGCATATTTAAGCAAATTTTGTGAAAAAAATGGAAGTTATGCAATTATTTCTACGGCTACACAACCAAATTTTAATTTGCCTGAAAAAGATGAAATAAAAGAATTTTTCAGTAATTATTCAAAACCTTTTAAATTACTCTCACTTGATTATTTTCAAAACGAGCTTTTTAATAGATATAAAATTATTATTGATAAAAAAGGAACAGATATAGCTGAATTAAAAGAAAAACTTATAAAATCAGAAAAATCGGTTTTAGTAATTTTAAATACCATAGATGATACGAAAGATTTGTATTCTTTATTAATTGAAGCAGGTTTATCAAAAAAAGATACTCTTTTGCTAAATACTCATATTACTCCCAAACATAGAAAAATTAAAATCTATCTGGCAAAACGTAGATTAAGAGAGAATAAAAAAGTAATTTTAATATCAACACAACTTATTGAAGCAGGTGTAGATATTGATTTTCCTGTTCTCTATCGCGATATGGCAACAGTTTCAAGCATTGTTCAATCAGCAGGACGATGTAACAGAAATGGAAAACTCAAAGATAAAGGTATTGTTAATCTTATTCGTTTTAAAAAGGACGGAAGAGAAAGAGCAAAACTGATTTACCGTGATGGAAATAAAGAACTATTAGGTTTTACAACAAAAGCATTACAGTTAGAAAATTATCAGGAAAAAGAACTTTTAGATGTTCAGAAAAAATTTTTTGATAGAATTTTAAAAGAATTGCATTTTGCAAAACATATACAGCAAGATCCAAGACAAGATTTCGATTTTTTAAATGACATTAAAGAAGCTCAATTTAACAAAATAGGTGAATTTAATTTAATAGATAAAGGAGTATTTGGTGAAGAAATGCAATATTTTATACCTAAAAATGAAAATGACAAATCTTTTCAGCTATTAAATGAATATATTGAGGAATTAAATATTATTATTAATTTTAACAAAAAAGATTGGAGTATTGTTAAATTAAAGAAAAATAAGATAAAAATATTAAGAAAAAAAATGTCAGAAAATATTGTCCAAGTAAGACTAAAAGAAGGTCAATCAAAACCAATTACAAATAATTTTACAAAAGATAGAAATTTACACGAAATAGCACTTTCTTCATATTCATTTGAAAAGGGAGTGGATTTACAGGGAGAAGATATCTGGTTATAATTAATATATTTCAGGCGTTATTTTACACTAATTCCCAAATACTTAATAATAACATAATTTCAAAAAAATTGTTATAACTTATGATTGAGAATTGATTTTGAACAAGAAAATAAAGCCAGACCAATAATTGAAGAAAACATGAAAGGTGTAGATACTTTTGTAACACTTTCAGCGGGCGGGTATGTAGAAACAAAAGCCGAAAAAGCTGACGCTCTGGACTTAGCAGAAGATAAATTGATAAAATTAATGAAATTTTTTTATAATAAGAATCAGTTGTAAAAATAATAATTTAAATAATCTTTTGTGGTAAGATAATTGAAATCGCAGTATAGGAAAATTACCACAAAAGATTATTATTTTTTAAACAGAAATTAATGAATATCGAAAAAACAAGTTCAAAATTATTTGTTGATGTAAAACAAATGATTTCAAATGCTAGACGAAAAGTTGCTGTAACTGCCAATAGTGAATTGATTTTGCTGTATTGGAAAGTCGGTAACAGAGTAAGAAAAGATGTATTAAACAATAGCAGAGCTGAATATGGTAAACAAATAGTAAAAAAATTATCCAATAAATTGACAATAGAATATGGCAGAGGATGGAGCGAAAATCAGTTGCGACATTGTATTAGAAGTGCAGAGACTTTTCAGAAAGAACAAATTCTCTACGCAGTGCGTAGAGAATTGTCATGGACTCATATCAGGTCACTAATGTATATTGATGATATTCTTAAAAGACAATTTTATATGGAAATGTGCATAATAGAACGATGGGATACTCGATTGCTTAACAATAGAATTGACAGTATGCTTTTTGAACGTACTGCAATATCAAAAAAACCAAAAAAACTAATCAAAAAAGAATTAGACAAATTGCAAAAAGATAATGAATTACCAGATGATTTAATTTTTAGAAACCCCTATTTGTTAGATTTTCTCGGTTTGAAAAATATTTATTCTGAAAAAGATTTAGAAAATTCTATATTAGTTGAAATGCAACAATTTATTACAGAACTCGGTTCTGATTTTGCATTTCTTGCACGTCAAAAACGCATTACTATTGATAATATTGATTATCATATTGATTTATTATTTTATCACAGAACACTTCAATGTTTAGTAGTTATAGAGTTAAAACTCGGTAAGTTTAAACCTGAACATAAGGGACAAATTGAATTATATTTACGATGGCTTAACAAATACGAAAAACGAAAAAATGAGAAAGCACCAATCGGCTTAATCTTATGTAGCGAAGGAAATTCAGAGCATATTGAATTGCTGATGTTAGAAGACAGTAATATTAAACTTGCTCAGTATTTAACTGAGTTACCAGATAAAAAAATTCTTGAAAAACAATTAACAAAAACAATTAAGAAGGCAAAAAAAATGAAAAATAAAAATACAAACAATAAATTATGACTGTAATTCGTAATAAGTAGTTGATAATGAACAATTGATAATTTACTTTCACTTGAATTATTGTATATAGTCTAACAAAAATTTTTTCGACATTTGTTTTCGCACAATTAATTATATGACAACTGTTTATAAGAATGCGCAAGTCACATTAAATAGGTCGAAGCCCTTATGTTATAGCTTAACAAAGTGTCGATTTTATACGATAAGCTACTTATATGGCAAATACATACACACAATTAAATGTTCATGCCGTTTTTTCGGTTCTTGGAAGAGAAAATTTATTGGTAGATAAATTTCGTCCAAAATTATTCAAATATTTTACTTTTTTTAAATTATAATATGGAACAATATATTAAACAACTAATTAATGATTTGAGAGATGCAGCACAGCGTACACGACCTATGAAAATGGAACTTGCTCCCGATTTGGAAGTTGTTAGAGGAGCAGAAGAGTATTTGTATGGCACGCAACATAAACTCGGTTCTCTTTTTGGTATTGAAAAAACAGCTTTTCCGCCTCTTACAAAGCTTAATAATAATCAATTAGAACAACTTGTACCCGAAATTGAACGTTTATGGGCTAAATTTAATTTTTATCCTGTTTTTCCGGACAATTTGCCTGCAATTTATCGCTATAAACTACTGATTGATAAATGGGACGAGCCTATGCAATATGTAACATCAGGAAGCATGTATATTGAATTTTGTGAATACGAAACTGAAAATTGTCCTTTTCCAAAAGAGTATTGCATGTGTACAGATTTTGACTAAGGTCTTCGACTTATTTAATGTGGCTTACGCGTTCTTTTAACACTCTAACAATACGCAGTTTAACAAAATGTAAATATCAAAAAACTTTTAAGTCCCCCATACAAAATGACTAATAATATAACAGGAACACATATAAATTACTACTTCATATGCAAACGCAAATTGTGGCTGTTTGTAAATGGTATTCATATGGAACAAAATTCAGAGCTTGTTTATGAAGGCAAACTGATACATGAAACAACGTATCCGCAAAGAAGCGAAAAATATGAAGAAGTTCAAATAGGTGGTATAAAAGTGGATTTTTATGATACGAAAAATAAAATTATACACGAACTCAAAAAATCAAACAAAATAGAAACAGCTCACGAATGGCAATTGAAATACTACATATATATATTTGAAAAAGCAGGAATGAGTGGAGTTTCAGGTGTTTTGGAGTATCCGAAACTAAGAAAAACAACAAAAATATATTTGTCTGATATTGACCGAGAACGAATTGTTGAAATTGAGAATGAAATTGAAAAAATTATTAATTCGGAAATATGTCCTGATATAATCAATAGTAAAATATGTAAAAGATGTAGTTATTATGACTTTTGTTATAGCGAATAGCTGGATAGACAGGATTATACTTTCAATGGTTCAATTATTCAATGATACAATTATACAATATTTTGATTAATAGCTCATAACATTTTTATAAAAGTAAAATTTTTAACCTAATTTAGTATAATTGGATGAAAACAAATCCTGTTAATCCTGTAAATCCTGTCAAAAAAAACCTGTCAAAAAAATCCCTAAAAGAAAAATACTCAAATCATGAAAAATAGTTATTATTTATTTAATCCAGGACGTTTAACTCGCAAGGATAATACATTGAAATTTACGCCGGTTGACAAGGAAGGCAAAGAGCAAAAGCCAAGATATTTGCCTGTTGAACAGGTTGGTGAATTATATATCTTCGGTTCGATTGATGCAAATAGTGCGATGTACAATTTCTTAGGAAAAAACGATATATCTGTACATTTTTTCGATTATTACGAAAATTATACTGGTTCGTTTCAGCCAAGAAAAAAATTATTATCAGGTAAAATGCTTGTAGCACAAACAAAAGCATATTTAAACAAAAAAATGCGTGTAGAAATAGCCAAAAAGTTTATTGATGGAGCAAGTTATAATATGCTTAAAAATTTGCAATATTATAATAGAAGAGGCAAGGAACTGGAAAGCATTATTGAATATGTAGAAAAGTATAGAAATAAGCTGAATGAAATAAAAGAAATAGACGAACTGATGGGCTTGGAAGGTAATATTAGAAAAACTTACTACGAGGGTTTTGATTTAATATTAAATAATCATAATATGGAAGGACGAAGTATGCGACCACCGCAAAATCCTGTTAATGCCTTGATTTCGTTTGGTAATATGATGTGCTATTCGCAGTGTATTAGGGCTATACATCAAACACAACTTGATGCTACAATAAGTTTTTTGCATAGTCCGGGCGACCGCAGATATTCGCTTTCGTTGGATCTTGCCGAAATTTTTAAACCAATTTTGGTAGATAGAGTTATTTTTAAAGTGCTAAATAAGGGTATGATAAAGAAACAAGATTTTGATAGTAAGGTGGGTAGTGTATTATTAAAAAATAAAGCAAAGCAAATTTTTATTAAGGCTTTTGATGGCAGACTTTCGGAAACTATTATGCATAGAGCACTTAATAAGAATGTTAGCTATAAGCATTTAATAAAACTGGAATGTTACAAATTGCAAAAAGTGTTATTGAAAATAGGTGAATATAAACCATTTAAGATATGGTGGTAGTAAGGAGTTAAAAACTAAAAGTTAAAAGCTAAAAGTTTGTTCCCTTTATTTATTTGTAATATTAAGTACTTAAATGTTGCACAAAAATCTTCAATTATTCATATATGTATCAGATATTGAG
>JAOZVK010000443.1 GCA_029938185.1 Bacteroidales bacterium
TATCATTGAATAATTGTATCATTGAATAATTGTATCATTGAATAATTGTATCATTAAAATATAAAACTAAAACCTTTTTAAAAAATGACAACTGATTTTGAAATTCAAAAAAAAAATATAAATTTTTATTCCGCCTCAGAAATTGCATCAAAAATACGTTCTGGTGAATATAGTTCGGTAAAAGTTGTAAATGCTTTTTTTGAATATATTGAAAAATACAATAGAAAGTATAATGCTGTTGTTACATTAAATAAATCACAAGCTTTAAAAGAGGCTGAAAAGGCAGACCGTTTATTAAAAGAGGGAAAACAATTAGGTTTATTACATGGAGTTCCAATTACCATAAAAGACAATTTTAAAACAAAGGGAATATTAACAACTTCTGGATACAAACCATTAAAAAAAAATATTCCTGATACTGACGCTGACATAGTAAAAATTCTCAAAGCAGAGGGGGCAATAATTATTGGGAAAACAAACCTTTCGATTCTTGCAATGGATATGCAAACAAATAATAAAATTTTTGGAAGAACTAATAATCCATGGAATATAAATAGAACATCTGGTGGAAGTAGTGGCGGTTGTGCTACTGCAATTGCAGCAGGAATGTCGCCTTTATCATTTGGGAATGATTTGGCAGGTTCTATTAGATTACCAAGTAGTTATTGTGGAGTATATGGTCTAAAACCTAGCTATGGAGTTGTTTCGCTTAATGGGCTTCAATCTAATCCAAAGGAAAAAATAAATGGTGTGAGAACATTAGCTTGTCCAGGACCAATAGCAAGAAATATTGAAGATTTAATACTTGCTTTAAATATAATAACCAAACCTTCAGGAGATTATAAAAGACTTATTCCTATTACTAAAAACACTGACAATATTAATTTGAAACAAATAAAAGTTGCTTGGATTGACGAATTGGGTGGTGTTGATGTTGATAACGAGATAAAACAGAAAATACAGGAATTTGTAAAACGGATAGAAAATGCAGGAATATCAGTAACAAAAATCTGCCCAAGTATTGACTATAATAAAACTTGGAAAACTTGGGGAAGTTTTGTGGGTATGATGGGAGGATATAATATCTCAAATTTTTCAAGAAGGATAAGCTCTTTCTTTGCAAAAAATGCTTTAAAAAATATACCAATGCACCAAAATATTATAAAACCAATATCAGTGAAAAAATATATGATTGCATCTAATTTTCAAGATACCGTAATTACTCAATTAGAAAATTTTTTTAATGATTTTGATGTTTTTATTTGTCCTGTAAGTGCTACTACTGCTTTTAAACACCATGCACAAAGCAGAATGTATGGTAATTTTATTGTCTATGATAAACCATTAAAAGTAAATGGCAAAAAAATGCATTATCATATGGCTACTCAAGCATATACTACACTTTTTAACCTTACAGAATCTCCTGTTTTAACGATGCCAATAGGTTTAAGCACTGAAAACCTTCCCATTGGAATACAGCTTGTTGGTAGAAGATTTGACGATTATAATTTATTAAATATTTGTAAAGTATTGAATGAATTTAGTGACAAAATTACTTACCCTCTTATGAAAATTTCAAAAAAATCCTGAACTTTGAGTTTTTAGGATATTTAATAATTAATGTACTGGTTTGTTACATTTTGTCTGTTTAAAACTGTCGGTGTTGCTTAAAGCTACGCCGACAGTAGGCAGTTATGTTATTGATTTTCATTGCAATTTTAAAATATAACAACATACAACGAATACAAGTTAGAATATGTGACATGTTTCAAACCACAACACAATAACTCGTATATCCAACAAATATAATATTTTACTATAATTTATTTATGATAATTTAAAAAAAACACCTATTTTGTATTGAGTTTATATCTTGGATTACTGCCAATTATACATATTTAGTAAGATTAATTAAATAGGTCAAAGAACTAAAATCATTTTTTAATATACCAATTATTTGTAAATTGCAACAAATTTTAAACTAATATTATTAAAACCTATTATTTTTATGAAAAATTTTAAAACCTTTTTCTTGGCATCGTTTTTTATAATGATGTCAATATCTTTATTTTCACAAAACACTGTTACTGGGATAGTTTCGGATTCGAAAAATAATGAAACCCTACCTGGTGCTTCAGTTATATTAAAAGGCACAACAATAGGAACTGTTACAGACTTTGACGGAAAGTTTAAGTTTAATGTTAGTGCTTCAGGTAGTCAAACATTAATAATTAGTTATGTTGGATACGTTGTTAAAGAAGTACCTGTAAATATTAGTGGTACAACTGATGTTGGAACTGTAACATTAGAGTCTGACGCTATTGGACTTGAAGAGGTAAACGTTATTTCATCAGTAGCTATTGATAGAAAAACTCCGGTTGCAGTATCAACTATTAGTTCCGAACAAATTGAAAACGAGGTAGGAAACCAAGAATTTCCTGAAATTCTAAAAGCAACACCTTCGATTTATGCTACTAAACAAGGTGGTGGATATGGTGATGCTCGTATCAATGTTCGTGGATTTAACCAAAGAAACGTTGCTGTACTAATAAATGGTATACCTGTAAACGATATGGAAAACGGATGGGTATATTGGTCAAATTGGGCTGGCTTGAGTGATGTTACAAGAACAATGCAAATTCAAAGAGGATTAGGTGCATCTAAACTTGCTATTAACTCGGTTGGTGGAACTATCAATATTATTACAAAAACTACTGATGCACAAGAGGGTGGTTCTTTAAAAGTTGGGTTTGGTAATGATGGTTATTTTAAGGAAGCACTGACACTATCAACTGGAAAACTAAAAGGTGGTTGGGCATTTACATTCTCAGGCTCAAGAACACAAGGTGAAGGTTATGTTGATAAAACATGGATTGATGCATGGTCATATTTTGGTTCTATTACAAAAACTTTTGGTACAAGTCATATGTTAGTTCTAACAGCAATTGGTGCTCCACAAAGACATGGACAAAGATCATATCAAGAAAAAGCTTCAACATACGAAGAAAAAGGATACAAATTTAATTCGGACTGGGGTACACTAAATGGTGAAACTTATAATTTAAGAAAAAATTTCTATCATAAACCTCAAATTGCTTTAAACCATTATTGGACATTTTCTGAAAAAACATCATTATCAACTTCGCTTTATACTTCATTTGGTAGAGGTGGCGGAACTGGTGATTATGGTAAATTGATTGATGACAAGGAAACTGCAGATAAAAGTGACGATAAATCATACTATATTTACAGTTTCAGAACAGCTGATGGACAAATTGATTATCAAAAAGTATATGATTATAATTCAGGTAAATCAGATATAGTGGCAAGTAAAACTTTTATTAATACAGCAGATGATAATGGCTTATACAAATCAGCTTATGCAATGCGTGCTTCAATGAATGAACACAACTGGTATGGTATGCTTTCGACTTTTAAACATTCATTGACTGATAATCTTGAATTAATTGCAGGAATTGACCTTCGTTCATATGAAGGACGACACTACAGACAAATCGAAGACCTTTTGGGTGGCGATTATTATACTGATTATTCTGATGTAAACAGACAGGGAGGATACAATGTTGGTGTAGGCGATAAAGTTAACTATGATAACGACGGGCATGTAAGATGGTATGGAGCGTTTACACAACTTGAGTATTCTGTTGGTAATTTGACTGTTTTTGGAGCTGCTAATTTGTCAAATGTTAGTTTTATGAGAGTCGATAGATTTAATTATACTCCTACGGAAGGTCAAGAATCAGATTGGCAAACTTTTAACGGATATGGTGTAAAGGCTGGAGCAAACTACAATTTAACAAAAATTCATAATGTTTATATAAATGGTGGATATTTTTCGAAAACTCCTAAATTTGACGATATATTTGTAAACTATAAAAATGACTTAGCTACCGAAATAAATAATGAAGAAGTTATAAGTATTGAGTTCGGTTATGGTTTAAGGACATCTTTCTTATCAGCTAATATCAATTTATATAATACTATATGGAAAAACAAAGCATTCCAAGTAAGATATGAAAATACTAATGGAGATAGATTATTTGCTAATCTTGTTGGGCAGAATGCTGAACATAGAGGAGTAGAAATTGATTTGATATCTGAACCAATCAAAAATCTTAAAATTATTGGTATGGTTGCAATTAATGACTGGAAATGGAAAAACAATGTATCAGCCAAAGTATATGATGAAAATAATACCTTTGTTAAAGACATATTTGTTTATGCTGATGGTTTATATGTTGGTGATGCAGCTCAAATTACAGGATCTATAGGTCTGAAATACAAATTACCTTATGGATTTAGTGTTGATGCAAGATGGATGTATTATGATAAAAATTATGCCAAATTTGACCCAGATGATAGAACAGATGATACAGATACTGAACAAGCATATCAAATACCTGGAAATGGTGAATTAGATATGGGGCTATCATATTTTATTAAGTTTAAGAAATTTAAAGTTTTATTTAGAGCAAATGTAAATAATGTAACTGATGAGATTTATTTAAAAGATGTTACTGATGGTAGTGACCACACATATAATACAGCTAATGGTTATTATGGATTTGGTAGAACTTGGAATGTTAGTATGAAAGTTTCTTTTTAATAAATTAAGGTCTTCGACCTATTTAATGCGGCTTATACGTTTATGTGTATCGCTATGAAACAAATTATTGTATAAATGTAAATGTCGAAAAACTTTTGTAAAGCTACTTAATTAGTGTCCATCCATAAAGTCAATAAAATCGCAAAGTGATGACCTATTCGTAACCCACGATGGTAATCGTGGGCTGATAACAAGCCAATTACATAAATGCCTTTAGGCATGACCTGGTCTTATAAAAATACGAGCAAAAATAGCTTATTTAAGTTTTTTATTAGTTCC
>JAOZVK010000444.1 GCA_029938185.1 Bacteroidales bacterium
GTAAACAAAGGGATATCTATTGATTTTCTTGTACAGTTGTCCACAATGACAAGTAGGGACTTATTACTTTTTCCCAATCATGTTCTTTATTTATAAGATTAGCTATTGAACGTCGTCCAAATTTGGGATTTTTTGTTTTTAACGCTATGACTTTATCCACAAGATACTTAGGTTTCTTATTACTAGGGTTCTTGGGAGCTTTACTTTTTTAATTTTCAAGACCAGCATAACCTTCATCTTTGAAGCCAATAATAATAACTGCGTTGACTCATTCTACATTTTATTGAAGCTACTTTAACTGTTAAGTTATCTTCATTTACCAATCTGAAAATTTCTATTCGTTGCGAAGTTGTAGTTAAACGAAAATATACGTGTTTTTTCTTTTCAGTAGTTTTCATATTTTTTTTGTAAAGATAATAATTTAGAGTAATTTTAACAAAATTTCATGCAAAATCTTTCAAACCACAAAAAAAATGAAAAAGGACTATTAATTTCATGTAGTGGAGGACTGTTATCAATTTTAGGAACGATACCTAAACAACCAATAACCCAATATGTTTTTCTTATATAAGGGATTATATTAGCTGCGATTGGAGTTATCATACTATTAAAAGAACATAAAGTAAAATAATGAAGTTCTGACTTTAAAACAATTATTGAAGATAACGGTAAGTCGGTATATAGCAAACACCTCTAAATCTGGACTTAAACAACTTGTATTACGTAGTGTTGCAGATGCAATGTATTTATATTTTTGATAAATAAATACCTTTTTTTTTAAATATCTGTTACTTTTGCAAAGCAAATTATCAAATAAATTAATACGAATTTCTATGAAAAAAAAACATTAAAGACAGGACGTTCAGATTTTGAATTAATTGTAAAAAACAATCATTATTTTGTAGATAAATCAATGTTTATTTATGAATTGTTTAATCAAGGTGCTTATATTTCGTTAATACCACGTCCCAAGCGATTTGGAAAAACATTAAATATGTCAATGGTTGAGCATTTTTTTGATATACAAAAAACCGATAGTGCAGAACTGTTTACAGAATATAAAATATCCGAAAAAAAAGACTTTTGTAAAGAACATCAAAATAAATATCCAGTAATAAATATTTCTTTAAAAAGTGTAAAAGAGACAAACTGGGATAGATGTTTAAGTAAATTTAGAAGTATAATTTCAAAATTATATAAAAAACATAACTATCTATTGCAATCAGAGTATTTAGAAATAGATGAAAAACAGTTATTTCAAAAAATTATTTCTAAAACTGCTGATGAAATTGAACTAAAAGAAAGTCTATCAAGTTTAAGTATTTATCTAAAAAAACATTCCAACCAAAAAGTTATAATACTTGTTGATGAGTATGATGCACCAATAATTAGTGCATTTAATAATACAAATAGTCCAATTAAATCTATTGATAAGGAAAATAAAACATATTATGAAGAAATAATTAGTTTTATGCAAGGTTTTCTTGGCGATGCCTATAAGGGAAATGATGGGAATTTAAAAAAAGGACTTTTGACTGGTGTAATGCGTGTAGGTAAAGAAAGTATATTTTCGGAGTGGAATAATTTTCAAGTTTATGGAATTACAATGCCATATTTTTCAGATAAATTTGGATTTACAAAAAATGAAACAGAAAAATTATTAACTTATTTTGATCTGCAAAAAGATAAAGAAAAACTTGCCAAATGGTATGATGGTTATAAATTTGGAAATACTTCTCAGATTTACAATCCATGGTCAATAGTAAGTTATGTATCAAACAAAGAGGTAGGCTTTCGCCCTTACTGGGTAAACTCAGGCGACTATTCATTAATAAAAAGCAGAATTATTGAACTTGGCGTAAAAGACAATATAAAAAACCTTATTGAAGGAAAAACAATAGATAAAGAATTGAAAGAGAATTTTGTATTTCAGGACTTTGAAACAGATAATGAGCTAATTTGGACATTACTTACTGACAACGGATATTTAACACAAGTTGAAAAAAGTAAATATGGTAATTACAAACTAAAAATCCCCAATAATGAAGTCAAAATTTTATTTAAAGATATAATAATGACTTGGTTAAATAAAGAAGTGAAAATAAAAAGAGATTTACTTATTGAAATGGCAGAGAGTTTAATAAATAATAGAATACATGAATTTGAAATTGTTTTTAGAGAAATAATAGGCGATACTTTAAGTTATTTTGATACTGCAAAAAAAACAGATAAGAATACAAAAGAAACAATTATTACCAACGAACAAATTTATCATGTTTATATGCTTGGCTTACTTGCAATATTGACAGATGATTATACGATAAAATCGAACAGAGAAAGTGGCTTGGGCAGATACGATATAATGTTAATTCCATATGAGAAAAATCAAAACGGAATAGTAATAGAAATAAAACAAATAGAAAAACAAAAAATAAATGAAAAAGATGACAAGTTTCAAAAAAGAATAAATAATATGTTAGACAAAGCTTTAGCACAAATAGAAAAAAATGAATATTATACAGAATTGATAACTAACAAAATTAAACCTGAAAATATAATAAAATTACCAATTGTTTTTGCTGGCAAAAAACCTTATATTAACAAATGTTAAATTATTCAATGATACAAACTTTTAATTTTTAGTTTTCAACTCTTTAGGCAACTACAAAAATTCAAACACATGAAAAAAAGAATAGAAATAGGATATTCCGATTATAAAGAATTTATTAATAGTGGAAATTATTTTGTAGATAAATCAATGTTTATTTATGAATTGTTTAATCAAGGTGCTTATATTTCGTTAATACCACGTCCCAAGCGATTTGGAAAAACATTAAATATGTCAATGGTTGAGCATTTTTTTGATATACAAAAAACCGATAGTGCAGAACTGTTTACAGAATATAAAATATCCGAAAAAAAAGACTTTTGTAAAGAACATCAAAATAAATATCCAGTAATAAATATTTCTTTAAAAAGTGTAAAAGAGACAAACTGGGATAGATGTTTAAGTAAATTTAGAAGTATAATTTCAAAATTATATAAAAAACATAACTATCTATTGCAATCAGAGTATTTAGAAATAGATGAAAAACAGTTATTTCAAAAAATTATTTCTAAAACTGCTGATGAAATTGAACTAAAAGAAAGTCTATCAAGTTTAAGTATTTATCTAAAAAAACATTCCAACCAAAAAGTTATAATACTTGTTGATGAGTATGATGCACCAATAATTAGTGCATTTAATAATACAAATAGTCCAATTAAATCTATTGATAAGGAAAATAAAACATATTATGAAGAAATAATTAGTTTTATGCAAGGTTTTCTTGGCGATGCCTATAAGGGAAATGATGGGAATTTAAAAAAAGGACTTTTGACTGGTGTAATGCGTGTAGGTAAAGAAAGTATATTTTCGGAGTGGAATAATTTTCAAGTTTATGGAATTACAATGCCATATTTTTCAGATAAATTTGGATTTACAAAAAATGAAACAGAAAAATTATTAACTTATTTTGATCTGCAAAAAGATAAAGAAAAACTTGCCAAATGGTATGATGGTTATAAATTTGGAAATACTTCTCAGATTTACAATCCATGGTCAATAGTAAGTTATGTATCAAACAAAGAGGTAGGCTTTCGCCCTTACTGGGTAAACTCAGGCGACTATTCATTAATAAAAAGCAGAATTATTGAACTTGGCGTAAAAGACAATATAAAAAACCTTATTGAAGGAAAAACAATAGATAAAGAATTGAAAGAGAATTTTGTATTTCAGGACTTTGAAACAGATAATGAGCTAATTTGGACATTACTTACTGACAACGGATATTTAACACAAGTTGAAAAAAGTAAATATGGTAATTACAAACTAAAAATCCCCAATAATGAAGTCAAAATTTTATTTAAAGATATAATAATGACTTGGTTAAATAAAGAAGTGAAAATAAAAAGAGATTTACTTATTGAAATGGCAGAGAGTTTAATAAATAATAGAATACATGAATTTGAAATTGTTTTTAGAGAAATAATAGGCGATACTTTAAGTTATTTTGATACTGCAAAAAAAACAGATAAGAATACAAAAGAAACAATTATTACCAACGAACAAATTTATCATGTTTATATGCTTGGCTTACTTGCAATATTGACAGATGATTATACGATAAAATCGAACAGAGAAAGTGGCTTGGGCAGATACGATATAATGTTAATTCCATATGAGAAAAATCAAAACGGAATAGTAATAGAAATAAAACAAATAGAAAAACAAAAAATAAATGAAAAAGATGACAAGTTTCAAAAAAGAATAAATAATATGTTAGACAAAGCTTTAGCACAAATAGAAAAAAATGAATATTATACAGAATTGATAACTAACAAAATTAAACCTGAAAATATAATAAAATTACCAATTGTTTTTGCTGGCAAAAAACCTTATATTCTGAAACAAGTCAAAGTTGGATAATTAAACATTTATTTTATAGTCAAATATTGTGATGTATAAAAAAAAGTAATAATATATTCGACTTATATTTTATAATATTTTGATTTTTTTTAAATTGTCACGTAAGTATTGTTACAAAAGTTTTTCGACATTTTCATAACTACAGACCTCCTAGGAGGATTTTATAATGGCACGACAATCAACAATTCAAAATATTTAATCATCTGATAATAAATACAAACATCAAATATATGTTCTTAAAAAAGTGTCGGTTTAAAATTCTTCTGTTCTCAATAATTCATCTTAATTATCAATTGATTAAGCTTGTTAGGTCAGGAAGTCTGAACTTACTGATTAAATTATCTTTATACTAATGCGTAAGTAACTATAAATAGGTCAAAGACTGGGGTGTTAATAATCAATAAATTTGTATCATGCTAATT